>NZ_JBSFGK010000004.1:0-170142 GCF_053596495.1 Kitasatospora sp. NPDC001683 | reverse complement strand
GCGAAGATGATGTCGGGCTTTCCGGCGAGGGCGCGGGCGCAGGCGACGCGCTGCTGCTGGCCGCCGGAGAGCTGGGAGGGGCGGTGGCTGAGGCGTCCGGAGAGGCCGACGGTGTCGACGACCCGGTCGAGCCAGGCCTGGTCGGCCTTGCGGCCGGCGATGTCCATGGGGAGGGTGATGTTCTCCAGGGCGGTCAGGGTGGGGAGCAGGTTGAAGGCCTGGAAGATGAAGCCGATGTGGTCGCGGCGCAGTTGGGTGAGCTGCTTGTCCTTGAGGCCGACGAGTTCGGTGTCGCCGATGGTGGTGGAGCCGGAGGAGACGGTGTCCAGGCCGGCCATGCAGTGCATGAGGGTGGACTTGCCGGAGCCGGAGGGGCCCATGATGGCGGTGAACTCGCCCCGGGGGAAGGTGACGCTGACGTCGTCGAGGGCGACGACCCGGGTCTCCCCCTCCCCGTAGACCTTGTTCAGACCGGTGGCGCGGGCGGCCGCCAGGCCCGTGTGGACGGCGGCCGCGGTCGACGTGGTCACGGGGGTGCTCCTTGCTGGTTCGCGGATTCGTCCTTCCATGCTCCGCGACGCGATCATGGTTCTACGTCGCTCCGCCGGACGGTTGGCCCGACCACCGCTGGGTGTACGGAAGGGGCGCGACCCTCCTCCTGCGGTATGACGGGAACCCTGAGGGCGGCCTGGTGGCCGGAATCACCGTGCTTCGTGGCCGAATCCCGAACTATTCGTCAGATGGCAAGGAAACATGACAACTTCCGGGGCTGGGAACATGCGAAAGAGTGATCCGGGCGACTACTCTCAGGGGTGGTTCGCAGGACGCCCGGATGGTGGAACGCAGACACGGGCAGCTTAAAACTGCTTGGCCGCGAGGCCGTGCCGGTTCGAGTCCGGCTCCGGGCACCGCAACGACCCGCGGGGGCGCCACCGGCGTCCCCGCCGGGAGTCGTTCACCGGATCCTCCTCGCGGCGTATCCCGGAATTTTTGCCAAGCCATTACCCTGGTGCACGGGCGGCGCAGTGCCGCCACGGAGGGAATGAGCAATGAGAAGCAGCAACCCGGTCTTCTCGCGGGAAGGGTCGTTCACCCGCGAGCCCGGTTACGCGGGGTTCGGAACGAGCGGTCAGGCCGGGGCTCCGTACGGCAACCCCTACGCGGGGACGCAGTACGCCCAGCCCCAGGGGCAGGGCCCGCTGACGGACGAGCAGCTCTACCAGATGTACAACGGGCCGTCGGCCGGCCCCGCGGCCACCGGGCGGATGACGCTCGACGACGTGGTCGCCCGCACCGCCATGACGCTGCTCACCCTGGTCGCCGCCGGTGCGGTGGCCTGGTTCGCGCTGCCGTTCGAGAACTACGGCTTCGCGATCGCCGCCAGCCTGGTGGCCATGGTGGTCGGCCTGGTGGCCTCCTTCAAGCGCAGCGTCAGCCCGCCGCTGATCCTGACCTACGCGGCCCTCCAGGGCTTCGCGATGGGCGCCTGGTCGCACGCGCTGAACACCGTCCTGAACGGCATCGTGATCCAGGCGGTGCTGGGCACGGCGGCGGTCTTCGGGGCGATGCTGTTCGCCTACAGGAGCGGTCGGATCCGGGTCACCGCCCGCTACCAGCGGATCGGCCTCGCGGTCGGCCTGGGCTTCCTGCTGCTGATGCTGGTCAACGTGGTCGCGATGGCCTTCGGTGCCAACCTGGGGCTGGGTTCCGGCCCGTTGGGCATCGTGGTCGGTCTGGTCGGCATCGGTCTGGGCGCCTTCTTCCTGTCGCTGGACTTCGCGGCGATCGAGGAGGCCATCGCCCAGGGCGCCCCGCAGCGCGAGTCCTGGCGGGCCGCCTTCGGGCTCACCCTGTCGCTGGTCTGGATCTACATGGAGATGCTGCGGCTGATCGCGATCCTGCGCGGCGACGACTGACGCCCACTCCCCGCCGCACCACCACCGCCGGGCCCCGGAGCACGCCGTTCCGGGGCCCGGCGGCGTTTGGTTACGCTCCTGTGCATGCATGACGTACAGCCCCTGGTCGAAGCCGTCGACGAACTGGCGGACCGTTTCCGCTCGCTGCCGCAGAGCAAGCTGCTGGGCGCGGTGCCCGGACACCCGTCGCGGGCGGCGGCCGTGCTGGCGCTGGCCCGGCGGCTGGCCGCGCTCGCGCTGGCGGCGGAGGGCGGGCCGGAACGGGAGTTCCCGGACGCCGGGGCCTTCGCGGCGGGGGACCAGCTGGCCGTCGCCGGGCACGACCTGGCGGCCGCGCTGACGGTCCTGCCGGAGGGCGCCGAGGTGGCGCTGTCGGACGGTCCGGTGGTGGCGGGCGAGGTGCTGGCCGGGGCGGTGGCCGCAGTGCGGGAGACGGCCGAACTCTGCGCCTGAGGCTTCCCGGCGCCGGACACGCCGAAGGCCGGCCCGGTCGCTAACCCCTTGACCCGGCCGGCCTTCGGTCCCGCTGCGTGGGTGAGGTGGTGTCAGATGCTGGCGACCACCCGGTCCGCGAGCACGTAGACGGCCTCGTCGTCGGTGGAGAAGGTCAGCGAGTACGAGCCCGAGAAGCGCGAGCCGCCGAGCAGTCGGACGTGCTCACCGGCACGGACCGCGTCGATCAGCCGGTAGGCGGCCTCCCGGTCGCCGGGGGCCACGCAGAGCGTGGTGCCGTCGGCGAAGGCGTACACGTCCAGGGTGCCCAGCGGGCCCGGGCGGACGTCGACCAGGGCGACGGCCTCCTCGGCGAGGGCGGCGAGCCGGGTGTCGGTCCACTCGTGGGAGGGCGCCTGGCTCGGCACGAAGTCGGGGTGCGAGGGGTGGCGGCGCGGGTCGGGCGCGGCGGCCGGGGCGTCCTCCACGAGCGGCTCGGCGTCCAGCAGTCCGGCCTCCAGACCGGTGGCCAGCAGGTCGGCCTCGCGGCGGGCCCGGGCGTCCTTGGCGGTTTCGCCGACCGGGTGGCCGGGGCGCAGCGGGGCGCCGCCGTCGGTGCCGGGCTCGTTGATCAGGTCCTCCAGCGCGGAGCGCAGCGCCTCGCCGAACTCCGGGTCCATCGTCCCGGCGTTGTCGGCGGCGTCCTGCGGGCCGGTGGGGCGGGGGAAGAACAGCGGCCACTCTTCGGTGCCGGTGAACGGGGAGTCGAACAGTGGCGCGTCCTCGGCCGCGCGGGCCTCCTGCTCGGCCCAGAACGCCCGGGCCTCGGTGATCTCCCGCTCGCGGTCGGCGGCGAGCGCCTCGGTGACGGCCCGGCGTATCGCGGCCTCGTCCACCGGTGCGGGCACGGCCCGGGCCGCGGCCTGTGCGTCCAGCCGGCGGGAGATTCCGCGGAGACGGAGCAGCACGGCGGTCGACACGGTGATCAGGATCAGCAGCAGGATGGTGTAGACGGCGCTCACGGAACGTACTCCTAGCGAGGAGCGGAACGGGGTTACGTGTCCACACTGCCGCATGCGGGGCTGTTACCGCAGTGGCGAATGTCTAATTCGTCCGGAACTTTCGCGCTTGTCCCCAAATTGTTAGGTAACACCGTTCTACGCAGTGGAGTTGATCCGCTCCGCAGTGTCGATTTCCGGACCGGAAATGACGGAAAGGAGGGCCGGATCGACCTCGCGGTGTGATCCGGCCCTCAATTACGCTGCGTCACTCCAAATGGGTGGTCCAGACCCTTCGGAGGTGCCGGAGGGTCAGCTGAGGCGCTCGATGACCATGGCCATGCCCTGGCCGCCGCCGACGCACATGGTCTCCAGGCCGAACTGCTTGTCGTGCCACTGCAGGGAGTTGATCAGCGTGGTGGTGATCCGGGCGCCGGTCATGCCGAAGGGGTGGCCGACCGCGATGGCGCCGCCGTTGACGTTCAGCTTGTCCAGGTCGATGCCGAGGTCGCGGTAGGAGGGGATCACCTGGGCCGCGAAGGCCTCGTTGATCTCGACCAGGTCGATGTCGTCGATGGTCAGACCGGCCCGCCGGAGCGCCTGCTTGGAGGCCTCGACCGGGCCGTAGCCCATGATCTCGGGGGAGAGGGCGCTGACGCCGGTGGAGACCACCCGGGCGAGCGGGGTGATGCCGAGCTCGCGGGCCTTGGTGTCGGACATGATGACCAGGGCGGCGGCGCCGTCGTTCAGCGGGCAGCAGTTGCCGGCGGTGACGGTGCCGTCCGGGCGGAACACCGGCTTGAGGCCGGACACGCCCTCCAGGGTCACGCCGGCGCGCGGGCCGTCGTCGGTGCTCACCACGGTGCCGTCCGGCAGCGTGACGGGGGTGATCTCGCGCTCCCAGAAACCGGCCTTGATGGCGGCCTCGGCGAGGTTCTGCGAGCGGACGCCGAACTCGTCCTGCTCGGCGCGGGTGATGCCCTTGAGCGCGGCCAGGTTCTCGGCGGTCTGGCCCATCGCGATGTAGGCGTCGGGCAGCAGGCCGTCCTCGCGCGGGTCGTGCCACTCTCCGCCGCCCTCCTCGGCGCGCTTGGCGGTGCGGGCCTGGGCCTCGTCGAAGATCGGGTTCATGGTGCCGGGCAGTCCGTCCGAGGTGCCCTTGACGCTGCGCGAGACGGTCTCGACGCCGGCCGAGATGAAGACGTCGCCCTCGCCGGCCTTGATCGCGTGCAGCGCCATCCGCGTGGTCTGCAGCGAGGAGGAGCAGTAGCGGGTGATGGTGGCGCCGGGCAGGTAGTCCATGCCCATCTGCACGGCCACGATGCGGGCCAGGTTGTGGCCCTGCTCGCCGCCGGGCAGGCCGCAGCCGAGCATCAGGTCGTCGATCTGGCGCGGGTCGAGCTGCGGGACCTTGGCCAGGGCGGCCTGGATGATGTGGGCGGTCAGGTCGTCCGGGCGGACGTCCTTGAGCGAACCCTTGAAGGCCCGGCCGATCGGCGAACGGGCGGCGCTGACGATGACGGCTTCGGGCATTGCGGGCTCCTCGCTGGGTGACGGCGGACTCGGCGGTCCGGGAGGAAAGTTACCGCTTGGTAGCTCAACCGTCACCGGCCCCGGCGTGTGAGCTGGCCGACGTGCTCCCCGGATCCTCGCCCGGTTCCCGCGCCGCCTCCGGGCCGACCCGCAGCCGGTGGCGCAGCAGGGCCCAGCGCCGGCCCGCGCCCTCCGCCTCCACGGCCGCCACCTCGGTGCCCGCCCGCCCGGCCGCCGCCGCCGCGGCCACCGCGACCGGCAGCACCGTCTCGCCCGGGACGGCGGCGCTCGGCCGCTCCTCCTCCGGCCACAGGTCCAGCGCGGCGCACACCGAGGGCAGCACGGCCATCGCGGCGGTGGCATAGCCCTGGGCGGACGGGTGGTAGCGGTCGGCGGCGAACATCTCCGGGCGGGCGGCGAACTCCGGGCCCAGCAGCGAGCCCAGCGACACGGTGCGGCCGCCCGCCTCCACCACCGCGATGGTCTGCGCGGCGGCCAGCTGGCGGCTCAGTCGCCGGGCCACCCAGCGCAGCGGCGGGCGCACCGGCTTGATCGTCCCGAGATCCGGGCAGGTGCCCACCACCACCTCGCAGCCGTTCGCGCGCAGCGCGGCGACGGCCTCGCCGAGCTGGCGGACGGCGAGCTGGGCGGGGCTGTGCCGGGTCACGTCATTGGCGCCGACCATGATCACGGCGATGTCCGGGCGGTGCCGCAGGGCCTGCTCCAGCTGACCGGAGAGGTCGGCGGAGCGGCCGCCGGAGCGGGCCACGTTGACCAGCCGCACCGGGCGCTCGGCCACCGAGGCCAGACCGGCGGCCAGCAGCGCGCCCGGGGTCTCGCGGGCCCGGGCCACCCCGAGGCCGGCGCCGG
This sequence comes from Kitasatospora sp. NPDC001683, assembly GCF_053596495.1. Classification (NCBI taxonomy): domain Bacteria; kingdom Bacillati; phylum Actinomycetota; class Actinomycetes; order Kitasatosporales; family Streptomycetaceae; genus Kitasatospora; species Kitasatospora sp. NPDC001683. The sequence goes on along the minus strand of NZ_JBSFGK010000004.1, from coordinate 164,393 downwards.
TGGAGTCACCGAGGACGGCCAGCACCAGCGGGGGCTGCGGGGCGGTGCGCTGGTCGGCGAAGGCCTCGCCGTAGACGCCGTCCGCCTTGGGCGGGACGGTCTCCAGGATGCCGATGGCCTGGATGGCGAGCTTGCTCTCGGTCAGCAGCAGGCCCACCAGCCCCACCCCCAGCAGGCCGAGCCCACCGCCGCCGTAGGCCGCCGCAGTGGCGATCCGGCGGGCCACCCGGGCCCGCGAGTCCTGTGCGCCTGGCATCCGCTGCCCCCTTCGCGTCCTCGTGCCGTCCCCTCCGGGGCACGGCAACGCCTGCACAGCGCTCTTACCCGCGCGGAGGGCGGGAGTACCGGGGGCGGGGGAGGGGGTGGGCCATTGGGGGAGGCGGGGGCCGCTGCGCGGGGCCGGGTGGGGTGGAGAGGCAAGGGCGCGGAGGGCGGGAGTACCGGGGGCGGGGGAGGGGGTGGCCCATTGGGGGAGGCGGGGCCGGAGTGAGGAGAGGGCCGGAGGGGAAGCCCGGGGCGCCGCCCACGCCCTAGGCTTTGCAGTACCGAATGCACTCGCATGCCCATAGACCGGGAGGACCCCCGTGCGGTACCACAACTCGATCATCGACCTGGTCGGCAACACGCCGCTGGTCAAGCTGAACAAGGTCACCGAGGGCATCAGCGCGACTGTGCTGGCGAAGGTCGAGTACTTCAACCCCGGCGGCTCGGTGAAGGACCGCATCGCGATGCGCATGATCGAGGCCGCCGAGGCCTCGGGCGCCCTCAAGCCGGGCGGCACGATCGTGGAGCCGACCTCCGGCAACACCGGTGTCGGTCTGGCGATCGTGGCCCAGCAGAAGGGCTACAAGTGCATCTTCGTCTGCCCCGACAAGGTGTCCACCGACAAGATCAACACCCTGCGCGCGTACGGCGCCGAGGTCGTGGTCTGCCCGACCGCCGTCGCCCCGGAGCACCCGGACTCCTACTACAACGTCTCCGACCGCCTGGTCCGCGAGACCCCGAACGCCTGGAAGCCGGACCAGTACTCCAACCCGGAGAACCCGGCCTCGCACTACCACTCCACCGGTCCGGAGCTGTGGGAGCAGACCGAGGGGAAGATCACCCACTTCGTGGCGGGCGTCGGCACCGGCGGCACCATCTCCGGCACCGGCAACTACCTGAAGGAGGTCTCCGGCGGCAAGGTCAAGGTCGTCGGCGCGGACCCGGAGGGCTCGGTCTACTCGGGCGGCACCGGCCGGCCGTACCTGGTCGAGGGCGTCGGTGAGGACTTCTGGCCGACCGCCTACGACCGCAACGTCGCGGACGAGATCGTCGCGGTCTCCGACAAGGACTCGTTCCAGATGACCCGCCGCCTGGCCAAGGAGGAGGGCCTGCTGGTCGGCGGCTCCTGCGGGATGGCCGTGGTGGCCGCGCTGGAGGTGGCCCGCAAGCTCGGGCCGGACGACGTCGTCGTGGTGCTGCTGCCGGACGGCGGCCGCGGCTACCTGTCGAAGATCTTCAACGACGACTGGATGGCCGACTACGGCTTCCTGCCCTCCTCCACCGACGAGGCCCACATCGGCGAGGTGCTGGCCCGCAAGGAGTCCATGGAGCAGGGCGGCGTCCCGCAGTTCGTCCACATGCACCCGAACGAGACGGTCGCCGAGGCGGTCCGGGTGCTGCGCGAGTACGGCGTCTCGCAGATGCCGGTGGTCTCCCCGGGCGCCGGCCACCCGGACATCATGGCCGGCGAGGTGATCGGCTCGGTGGTGGAGAAGCTGCTGCTGGAGGGCATCTTCGCCAAGGAGATCGAGCTGACCGACACGCTGGACAAGGTGATGTCCAAGCCGCTGCCGGTGGTCGGCTCGGGCGAGACCGTCACCAACCTGATGACCGTGCTGGAGAAGGCCGACGCGGCGGTCGTGCTGGTCGAGGGCAAGCCGCAGGGCATCGTCACCCGGCAGGACCTGCTGGGCTTCCTGACCACCCGCGGCGCGCACTGACACCGGCTCACCGGGCGGGCGCGCACTGACGCCCGCTCACGGAGCCAGCTGACGCCGGCTCACCCCACTTCGCCCGTGGACGGACCGGAAGGATTCGTCCACGGGCGAAGTGGTACACCGGCGTCACCTGTCCGCAGCACGTGGTTAACACGGCTCCGGCATCGTGGTGGTCAACGGCGAGACGCCGAGCGAGACGGCAGCGGCCGACCGGGAGCGGCTCCCCGGCGGGCGCGGTCGGCTCCGGACACGTCGGACGGTCCTGACCCGGCCGCCGTGTCCGCCCTCCCCGACCGGCATCGGAGGGAGGGGCCCTCCGCGGGAGGCGCCGTCGTCCCGCCCCTGTCCGGCTCCGGCCGGTCGACAGGGTGCGGCGGCTCCCGCGGCGATCACCGCGCCGCACGGCGCGGCTCCGCGGTTCCCGGGTGGGGGAGCCGAGGCGGAGAAACGGTGGGGCCGGTCCTGTTCCGAGGACCGGCCCTTCCCGTGCGCCGCTTCCGGTGCGCGCCGGGGGGCCTTCGTTCCCGTACGCTCGCACGCATGACCAGCACTGAAACGACCGACGCCCCGCGCTACGTCAAGCTCAAGATCGAGCTCATCGCGGAGATCACCGACGAGGGCGCGCTCAAGGCGGCGGCCCTGCAGCAGGTCGCCGGGGACGAGTACCTCGACGACGAGGAGCGGGCCCAGTCCGTCGAGGCCATCGAGGTGGACCCGTCGGGTTCGCTCGCCCACTTCATCGACCCCGTCGCGCTGCTCGGCGACGTCCCGGGCGTCGAGCTCGCCTCGGCGACCTGGGAGTCGGCGCAGACCGAGTTCGACCCCGAGAGCGAGGAGTGGGACGAGTACACGGTGGAGGAGTCCGCCGAGTAACGGCCGCACCTGCGGTGGCCGCCGCCCGTGAACGCCCGGTCCGCCTTCGGCGGGCCGGGCGTTTTGTCCATGTTCAGCGGGAAGTTGGGTCATCTCATATGATCGCTTACCCTTCGGTGATGGAACCGTGAGCAGCCGGATTGCGTTTCTGTATCCGTAAATGCCCGGGATGGATCAGCAGGGAGACGCGACGTGACGGCACTGGACGGTCAGGGGCGGGTGGCCGGAAGCAGCTTGAGCCGACGCGGGATGCTCGCGGGCCTGATCGGCGCTCCGGTGCTGCTGCTCGCGGCCTGCAACGACAACAGCGGCGGCAGCGGCGGCAGTGGTGACAAGGCCGGCTCCGGCGGTGGCGGCGCCAGCGGCACCCCCGGCTCGGGCGGCGGCAGCGGCGCCCCGAAGACCTCGGCCGCCGTGATCACCGTCACCCCCGCGGACGGCACCACCGGTGCCAGCTTCAGCGAGCCGGTCAAGGTCACGGTCAGCAACGGCACCCTGAGCGCCGTCAAGGTCACCGACTCCACCGGCAAGGAGCTGGCCGGCCAGCTCTCCGCCGACAACACCAGCTGGACCTCGGCGGCGGCCCCGGCCAGCGGTACCAAGTACTCGGTCACCGCCAGCGGCGTCGACAAGGACAAGCTGGAGGCGGACGCCAACGCCACCTTCACCACGGCGACCCCGGCCAACACCTTCGTGGGCTACTTCACCCCCGAGGACGGCTCGGTGGTCGGCGTCGGCATGCCGGTCTCGATCAACTTCAGCAAGCCGATCACCGACAAGAAGGCCGTCCAGTCGGCGATCACCGTGATAGCCGAGCCGGGCGTCGAGATCGTCGGCCACTGGTTCTCCAGCACCCGCCTCGACTTCCGGCCCCAGGAGTACTGGGCCAAGGGCACCAAGGTCACCCTGAAGCTGCGACTCAAGGACGTCGAGGGCGCCAAGGGCGTCTACGGCACCCAGTCCAAGGACGTCGGCTTCACCATCGGCCGCGCCCAGACCAGCGTCGCCGACCTCGCCACCAAGAAGCTCACCGTCACCACGGACGGCCAGGTCAGCGCCGTCTACAAGATCTCCGGCGGCGCCCCCGAACACACCACCTGGGGCGGCAAGATGGTCATCTCCGAGCAGTTCACCCAGACCCGGATGAACTCGCAGACCGTCAACCTGGGCAGTGAGTACGACATCGCCGACGTGCCGCACGCCCAGCGCCTGACCACCTCCGGCACCTTCATCCACGGCAACTACTGGTCCTCGCCGTCGATCTTCGGCGGGCAGAACACCAGCCACGGCTGCGTCGGCCTGCAGGACGCCAAGGGCGCCTCGGACAGCAGCACGGACGGCTACAAGTTCTACAAGTCCTCGATCGTCGGCGACGTGGTCGAGGTCGTGAACTCCGGCGACAAGACCGTCGCCCCGGACAACGGCCTGAACGGCTGGAACCTGAGCTGGGCCGACTGGAAGGCCGGCAGCGCCGTCTGACCCTCCCCATCCGAAGAAAGCTCCCGGGCGGACCGAACCTCGCGGTCCGCCCGAGGAGTCTGATGGGTGTGAAACGCGAGCAGAGACAGCGACAGGACGCCGAATTCAGCGCGTTCGTCGCCGGGAGCGGCCGCCAACTACTGCGGCTGGCCGAGCTGTTGACCGGCGATCCGGAGCGGGCCAAGGACATCGTGCAGTCGGCGCTGGAGCGCGCCTACCTGCACTGGCACCGGATCACCGGCGACGACCCCACGGCGTACGTCCGCCGGATCGTGGTGAACCAGCACCGCGACTGGTGGCGTCGGCTGCGCAACCACGAACTGCCCACCGACCACACCCCGGACCGGCCGCTGGCCGAGGACCTGGCCGAACGGCAGGCCGAACGGGCGCTGCTGCACCAGGCGTTGGGCGCCCTCACCCGCCGGGAGCGGACGGTCGTGGTGCTGCGGTACTACGGGGACCTCACCGAGGCCGCCATCGCGGCCGAACTGGGAATCGCCCGGGGCACCGTGAAGAGCACCCTCAACCGGGCGCTGTCGAAGCTGCGCGCACACCCCGAACTCGCCGACCGCGCGGGCGGCCCGGCGGGCCCCATGACGTACATCGAGGTGACGGTATGAGCTTCGAGGACCGACTCGGAGAGCTGTTCAGGGACGAGGACCCGCACGCGGCCGGACCGGACCCGGCGGCGGTCATCGCCGGCGCCCGGCGGCGCCGCGCCCGGCGCAGGGTGGGGGTCGGGGCGGCCGCCCTGGCCGTGGCGCTGGTCTGCGGGGCGACGGCGGTGACGGTGGGCGGCGCCAGACCGGGCGGGGACGCCACGGCCGGGGCGGGGGCGGCCCCCTCGGCGGGGGCGTACGCCCTGGTGCCGCAGGCCCAACCGACTCCGACCCCGACGAAGACCGCGTTGCCGCCCTCGCCGGTGCGGCAGGTCGCGGTCGGGGAGAAGGTGCAGGTCACCGACACCTCTCGGATGTGGGTGACCGAGACCCAGCGTTGCGACGAGCAGCTCGGCCCGGACGGGAAGTGGTACTCGGCGTTCAGCTGCCGGGACGTCACCAGTGACAACCTGGACCACTCCCAGCCGCAGGTCTACTGCCAGGGCACCGGCGACGCACAGCACCTGGTGTCGCTCTGCTTCTACCTGGGCCCGACCCCTGACAAGATCATCTTGTTCGAGGACGGCAAGCCCCTTCCGGCCACCCTGGTCACCGCCCCGGGGATGAAGAACTGGACGGCCTTCTACCTGGTCCGGCCCGTCAAGCCCCAGCCGCAGCAGACCGCCCCCGTGGGGTGGCCGGCCGACCCGATCGGCGTCTACGACGCCCAGGACCGGCTGCTGGCCGAGTCCCCCGGCCGGACGGCCGACCACAAGTGGGTGCACGCGCCGGGCGCCACCGGCGAGACCACCGCGCCGACCGCGCCGACCACGCTGACCACGCCGACCGCGCCGACCGCTCACTGAGGCGGTCGCGCCGCCTCACCGCTTCGCGTAGTCCGCGAAGCCCTGCCAGTCGACGATCACGCACGGCTCGTCGCCCAGGATCCAGGCGTCGTGCCCCGGCGGACAGATCATGAAGTCGCCGGGGCCGTACTCGGCCTGTTCACCGTCGTCGATGACGATCTCCATCCGGCCCGAGACCACGTACCCCATGTGGGCGGCCTCGCAACTCTCGGTCCTGGCGATCGGCTTGACGTGCTTGGACCACTGCCACCCGGGCTGGAACACCGCCCGGCCCACCGGTCCGGCGTCCAGGTTGACCAGACGCAGTTCCCCCCATGCCCTCTTCGAAGGGGCGGACTTCCTCGGGTTCGTCGAAGCTCTTGCGGACGAGACCGGACATGGCGCGACTCCTCTCACGTGGGCGGCCCGGCCACCGGGGGGTGGCTGGGCCGCCCTGCCGGTGGTTCCAGTCTGAGTCCGGACCGGGGCGCGGTCACTCTGGGTGGCCGCGCCCCGGGCGGGTGCGCCGCGGGGGTCAGCCCTGGGTGCGGGCCACGCCGATCGGGCAGGAGGCGCCGGTACCGCCCAGGCCGCAGTAACCGTTGGGGTTCTTGGCGTCCGACAGGTACTGCTGGTGGTACGGCTCGGCCGGGTAGAACGGGCCGGCCGGGGCGATCTCGGTGGTGATCGGGCCGTAACCCAGCGCGGTCAGCGCGGGCTGGAAGGCGTCCCGGGTGGCGGTCGCGGCGGCGGCCTGGGCGGGGGAGTGGGTGTAGAGCGCGGAGCGGTACTGGGTGCCCACGTCGTTGCCCTGGCGGTTGCCCTGGGTCGGGTCGTGGGCCTCCCAGAAGGCCTTCAGCAGTTGCTCGTAGGAGATCACCGCCGGGTCGAAGACCACCCGGACCGCCTCGGTGTGCCCGGTCAGCCCGCTGCACACCTCCTCGTACGTCGGGTTGGGCGTGTGGCCGCCCTGGTAGCCGACCAGCGTCGTCCAGACGCCGGGCAGCCGCCAGAACGTGCGCTCGGCGCCCCAGAAGCAGCCCAGCCCGAAGTCGGCCACCTCCAGCCCCTCCGGGTACGGCCCGGTGAGCGGGTGGCCGAGCACGGTGTGCGGCTCGGTCAGGGCGAAACCCGGGGCCGGGCGGCCGGGCAGCGCCTGGTCGGCGGGGACGAGCGAGGTCTTGTGGTGGCGGCTGAACATCACGGCCTGCTCCAGCGGGGTAGGGAGGGTTGCCCAGGGTTCAACGCACCTGACGGCCCGCGGATTCCGTGCCCGGATTCCGGCGAGCGCACGGTCGCACGGCCACTAGGCTCGGAGCCATGACCGAGCACCAGCTTCCCCATGGCTTCGAGACCCTCGCCATCCACGCAGGGCAGGAAGCAGACCCCCAGACCGGGGCCGTCGTCACGCCGATCTACCAGGTGTCCACCTACAAGCAGGACGGGGTGGGCGGCCTGCGGGGCGGCTACGAGTACAGCCGCAGCGCCAACCCCACCCGCACCGCGCTGGAGGAGTGCCTCGCGGCGCTCGAGGGCGGCGCCCGCGGCCTCGCCTTCGCCTCCGGCCTGGCGGCCGAGGACACCCTGCTGCGCACCATCCTCAAGCCGGGCGACCACATCGTGATCCCCGATGACGCCTACGGCGGCACCTTCCGGCTGTTCGCCAAGGTGCTGACCCGCTGGGGCGTCGAGTTCTCCGTCGCCAACACCCAGAAGCTGGACGACGTCCGGGCCGCGCTGCGCCCCAACACCCGCGCGGTGTGGGTGGAGACCCCGTCCAACCCGCTGCTGGGCATCACCGACCTGGCCGGGCTCGCCGAGGTCGCGCACGGCGCCGGCGCGCTGCTGGTGGTCGACAACACCTTCGCCAGCCCGTACCTGCAGCAGCCGATCGCGCTCGGCGCGGACGCGGTCGTGCACTCCACCACCAAGTACATGGGCGGCCACTCGGACGTGGTCGGCGGTGCGCTGGTGCTGGCCGAGGCGGGCCTCGGCGAGGAGGTCGCGTACCACCAGAACGCGATGGGCGCCGTCTCCGGGCCGTTCGACGCCTGGCTGGTGCTGCGCGGCATCAAGACCCTGGGCGTCCGGATGGACCGGCACAGCTCCAACGCGGAGAAGGTCGCCGAGCTGCTGAGCAGCCACCCCAAGGTCAGCCAGGTGCTCTACCCGGGTCTGCCCGAGCACCCCGGCCACGACATCGCGGCCAAGCAGATGAAGGCCTTCGGCGGCATGGTCTCGTTCCGGGTCGCCGGCGGCGAGGAGGCGGCCGTCGAGGTCTGCAACCGCGCGCAGCTGTTCACCCTGGGCGAGTCGCTGGGCGGCGTGGAGTCGCTGATCGAGCACCCGGGCCGGATGACCCACGCCTCGGCGGCCGGCTCGCCGCTGGAGGTGCCGGCCGACCTGGTGCGCGTCTCGGTCGGCATCGAGTCGATCGACGACCTGCTGGCCGACCTCACGCAGGCGCTCGGCTGAGGCCGTTGGCTCTCACTGCCCCTGCTGGTTCGCCGTGTACGACTCCATCGCGAGGTTGAAGCGGGCCAGCAGGGCGCAGAACGCCTGCTGCTCCTCGGGCGGCCAGTCGGCCACCAGGCGGCGGGTCAACTCGGCCCGGCCGTCCCGGACTTCGGCGAGCCGGCCGATGCCGCAGGAGGTCAGCGCGAGCCGTACGGCGCGGCGGTCGGCCGGGTCCTGCACCCGGCCGACCAGCCCGGCCGCGACCAGCGGGGCGACCTGGCGGGTCACCGTGGAGGAGTCCACGCCGAGCGCCTCGGCCAGCGCCTTGACGTTCGCCGCACCGTGCCGCTCCAGGCGATCGAGCAGCAGGTAGGCGGCCCGGTCCAGCGTGCCGACGCCGCCGCCGGAGGTCCGGACCTGTTCCATCCGGCGGGCGAACACCGCCAGCTGGTACTGGAGTTGGGTGTGCACGGGCTCGGTTCGGTCAGTGGCCTGGGGCGAGGTCGTCGTCATCGCGGCTCACGATCGTCATGCGGTGAGAGAAGCTCAGAAGCAGCAGCGTACGCGGGCGGAGCGGGCCCGGGAACAGGCCCGACGTCCCCGATTGCCGGTGCTCGCACCCGGGGGCTCCCCGTGCGGGCCAGGCCGGGCGCGCTGATCCGGCCCGCCCCACACGGGGCGCCCTAGGCTGACATCATGCACAACTGGCCGATCACCCTCGACGACGTCCGCGGGGCCCAGAAGATGCTCGCCGGGGTCGTCCGGGTGACCCCGATGGAGGGCAGCCGGCACCTGTCCGGGCTGGTCGGCGCGCCGGTGCACCTGAAGTGCGAGAACCTCCAGCGCACCGGCTCCTTCAAACTGCGCGGGGCGTACGTGCGGATCGCGGGACTCTCGCCGGTGCAGCGGGCCGGCGGCGTGGTGGCGGCGAGCGCCGGGAACCACGCCCAGGGGGTGGCGTTGGCGGCCTCGCTGCTGGGGGTGCGCTCGACGGTGTTCATGCCGGTCGCGGCGCCGCTGCCGAAGGTCGCGGCCACCCGTGAGTACGGCGCCGAGGTGCGGCTGCACGGCACCACCGTGGACGAGGCGCTGCAGGCGGCGCAGCGGTACTCGGAGGCGACCGGCGCGGTCTTCATCCACCCCTTCGACCACTGGGACGTGGTCACCGGCCAGGCGACCGTCGGCCTGGAGATCCTGGAGCAGTGCCCCGAGGTGCGCACCATCCTGGTCGGGGTGGGCGGCGGCGGGCTGCTGGCCGGGATCGCGGCGGCGGTCAAGCCGCTGCGGCCGGACGTCCGGGTGGTGGGGGTGCAGGCGGCGGCCGCGGCCGCGTACCCGCCCTCGCTGGCGGCCGGGCGGCCGGTGACGCTGGAGCACTTCGCCACCATGGCCGACGGGATCATGGTCGGGCGCCCCGGGGACATCCCGTTCGAAGTGATCAACACCCTGGCGGACGGCATCCGCACGGTCTCCGAGGACGCCCTGTCGCGGGCCCTGCTGCTCGCCCTGGAGCGGCTGAAGCTGGTGGTCGAGCCGGCCGGGGCGGCGCCGATCGCGGCGCTGCTGGAGCAGCCGGACTCCTTCGAGGGCCCGGTGGTGGCGGTGCTGTCCGGCGGCAACATCGACCCGCAGCTGATGCAGCGGGTGCTGCGGCACGGACTGGCGGCGGCCGGGCGCTACCTGTCGCTGCGGGTGCGGCTGGCGGACAAGCCGGGCTCGCTGGCGGACCTGCTGGGGGTGCTGACCAGGGTGGACGCCAACGTGCTGGACGTCGCGCACGTGCGGATCGACCCGCGGCTCGGGCTGACCGAGGTCGAGGTGGACCTGCACCTGGAGACCAAGGGGCCGGAGCACTGCGCGCTGGTGGTGGGGGAGTTGCGGGACGCGGGGTACGTGGTCGCGGGCTGAGCGCTTCCGGTCCCGGTTCGAAGACTTTCTTCGAATCCCCTTGACGCGATGTATCGCGAGTCGTCAGACTCGCGATACATCGCGTTCTGTGTCGGTGTCGGGAACCGAGTCGCCCGTGCGCCCGAATGGGGGGCAAAGCGGAACAGATCGCCACAATCGTCCAAGGAGATGAGGCAGGCCATGGCGCCAGCCATCCAAGCCGAGAACCTGGTGAAGACCTTCGGCGACGTACGGGCCCTGGACGGCGTCAGCCTCGACGTCCCCGAGGGCACGGTGCTCGGGCTGCTCGGCCCGAACGGCGCGGGCAAGACCACCACCGTCCGCGTCCTGACCACCCTGCTCCGCCCCGACTCCGGCCGCGCGGTGGTGGCCGGCGTCGACGTCCTCAAGCACCCGAACCGGGTCCGCAGCCTGATCGGGCTGTCCGGCCAGTACGCGGCGGTCGACGAGTACCTGACCGGCTTCGAGAACCTGACGATGGTCGGCGAGCTGTACCAGATGCGCACCCGCGACGCGAAGGCCCGCGCGCTGGAGCTGCTGGAGTGGTTCAACCTCACCGAGGCCAAGGACCGCACCGCCAAGACCTACTCCGGCGGCATGCGCCGCCGCCTCGACCTCGCCGCCGCGCTGGTCGTCCGGCCGCCGGTGATGTTCCTGGACGAGCCGACCACCGGCCTCGACCCGCGCAACCGGCTCGCCCTGTGGGAGGTCATCGAGACCCTGGTCGAGCAGGGCACCACGCTGCTGCTCACCACCCAGTACCTGGAGGAGGCCGACCGGCTCGCGCACGACATCGCGGTGGTCGACCACGGCCGGGTGATCGCCCGCGGCACCGCCGACCAGCTCAAGGCGCAGATCGGCGGCGAGCGGATCGAGGTCGTGGTGCACGACCCGGGCCTGGTCACGGACGCGGTCGCGGCGCTGTCCGGGTACGCGCTGGGCGAGCCGGCGGTGGAGAAGAACACCCGGAAGATCACCGTGCCGGTCAGCGGCGGCGCCCGGGTGCTCGCCGACGCGATCCGCGAACTGGACGGCCGGGGCATCGAGATCGACGACATAGGCCTGCGCCGCCCGACCCTGGACGACGTCTTCCTCACCCTCACCGGCCATGTCGCCGATGCGGTCGAGGAGGACAACGGCGGCGCCTCCAAGGGGCGCGGCCGGGGCGGCCGGGGCCGCGGGAAGACGGGCGGCGATGACGCGGACGGCGCCGGCGACGGTCAGGAGCCGGACCAGCAGCAGGCCGTCACGGCCGGAACGGAGCGCTGAGATGAGCACCAGCACGGCCACCGAGCACGCCATCGGCGCCGCGATGCCCACGCCCCGCCGGGGCCTGTCCGCGACCTTGCACGACTCCTGGGTGGTCGCCAAGCGCAACCTCCGCCGGATGTCGCGGATCCCCGAGATCGTGGTGTTCGGGCTCATGCAGCCGGTCATGTTCGTGCTGCTGTTCTCGTACGTCATGGGCGGGGCGATCAAGATCCCCGGGGCGAGCTCGAGCTCCGACACCTACATCCAGTTCCTGATGGCCGGCATCTTCGCCCAGACCGTCACCTTCGCCACCGCCGGCGCCTCGGCCGGCATCGCGGAGGACATGACCAAGGGCCTGGTGGACCGCTTCCGCTCGTTGCCGATGGCCCGCTCGGCGGTGCTGGTCGGCCGCACCCTCGCGGACCTGTGTCAGACCGCGTTCACCGTGATCGTGCTGGCGTTGGTCGCGCTGGCGGTCGGCTGGCGGATCCACGACGGGGCGCTCAAGGCGCTCGGCGCCTTCGGGCTGCTGCTCCTGCTCGGCTACGCCTTCTCCTGGATCGGTGCGCTGATCGGACTGTCGGTGCGCAGCCCCGAGGCGGCCACCTCGGCCGGGCTGATCTGGCTGTTCCCGCTGACCTTCGTGTCCAACGCCTTCGTGCCGGTCAGCTCGATGCCGGGCTGGCTGCAGGGCGTCGCCTACTGGAACCCGTTCAGCGCGACGGTGCAGGCCTGCCGGGACCTCTTCGGCAACCAGGTCGGGCCGGTGGACAGCGCCTGGCCGATGCAGCACGCGGCGCTGGTGTCGGCGCTGTGGTCGCTGGTGATCACGGCGGTGTTCTCCTGGCTGTCGGTGCGCAAGTACCGCTCGGCCGTGGGGTGACCTCGTGGTGACCGTGGGGTGAAACGTCACCGCTGGAAACGCCCGAGGGCGGCCACGGGGTCCTGGTGGACTCCGCGGCCGCCCTCGGCGGTGTTCGAGGGTCGGATCAGCCGGCGTGCGGCACGACCTTGACGATCTTCACCATGGCCGGCTTGCCGTTCGGCAGCTCGTAGGTGGCCTCGTCGCCGATCTTCTTGCCGTCGATCGCGCGGCCCAGCGGCGACTGCGGCGAGTAGACGTCCAGGTCGTCGGCGCCCGCCACCTCGCGCGAGGCGAGCAGGAACTCCATGAGGTCGTCCTCGTCGCCGTCGAAGGCGACCGTGACGACCATGCCCGGGGCCACCACGCCGGAGTCGGCCGGGGCCTCGCCGACCTTGGCGCGCTCCAGCAGCTGGGTCAGCTGGCGGATGCGCAGCTCGTACTTGCCCTGCTCCTCCTTCGCCGCGTGGTAGCCGGCGTTCTCCTTGAGGTCGCCCTCCTCGCGCGCCGCCTCGATCTTCTGGGCGATCTCGATGCGCCAGGGCCCGGTCAGGTGATCCAGCTCGGCCTTGAGCTGGTCGTAGCCGGCCTGAGTGAGCCAGGTCACGTTCTCACTGGTCTGGGTCACGGGTGCTCCTCGTAGGTGCTGGGGGGCTGTGCTGAGGGTGTGAGTCGTCAGCAGGGTCGTCGGTGATATCGGTCTTAACTACAAAGCAACGCCCGCTCCCGTACCATCCGGTGCGGAAGGGGCGAAACCACGAGCCTAACAAGTCCTGCCGACAAGCGGGAGAGCCGTTGTCGTGGCATTGACGGTGGCGTTACGCCACGGTGTACAGGAACCGGGTGCGGGACTTCCTACGGATGCCCGTTCTGTCGGACGAGTATGCGTCCCCGGGCCGTTCCCCGTCTCCTCCTGGCCTGCTTGCCGGCGTACCTCCCGGCCCTGCGTCCCGGTCTACTTCGCCTTCGCCGGGGTGCAGCCCAGCAGCTCGGCGGTGGTGCCGCGGGCGGTGGTGCGCAGGGTGACGGTGGCGTCGTAGCTCGACCCGGCCGCCGGGACCGGGAAGTCGGCCACCCCGACCACCGCGTGGTCGTCGCTCTGCGAGCGGACCGTACAGGTACCGGCCGTGCCGTCGCTCTTGCTCACGGTCAGGTGCAGCTGCACCTCGGAGTCGGAGAGCACCTGGAAGGTCGGCACCGAGCCGTTGATCTTGGACTCGCGCAGCAGGTAGGAGCCGCCCAGCCAGGCGATCAGGCCCAGCCCGAGCACGCCGCAGACCGCGCCGACCACCTTCAGGCGGCGGTCCGAGTCGCCGTCGTCGCGCCGGCCGTAGCGCCCCTCGGGCAGCTGCGTGGCGGTGCTCTGTGCAGTCATCGGACTTCGTCCTCTCCTCGGGAGGGGCCGCGCGGGCGGTGCGGGGGAATGCCACGGTCTCCCAGTCCGTCACTATAGGAGGGGCACGCCCGCGGCCGGTCCGGCGGGGGCGGGGCTCGGCCGCGCCGGAGACCTGCCGCGGGCCGGGCCTTGCGGCGACGCGGTCCCCAAGTGAGCGGTTCGTACGGTGGGCTGACCGGACTTCGCGGAACGCCCGATGACGTGGAAGGAACGCAAGGCGTTGACTGAGCAGTTGCGACTGATGGCGGTGCACGCCCACCCGGACGACGAGTCCAGCAAGGGCGCGGCCACCATGGCCAGGTACGTCGAGCAGGGTGTGGACGTGCTCGTGGCCACCTGCACGGGGGGCGAGCGCGGGTCGGTCCTCAACCCCAAGCTCCAGGGGGACCCGTACATCGAGGCGAACATCCACGAGGTGCGCCGCAAGGAGATGGACGAGGCGCGGGCGATCCTCGGCGTCAAGCAGGCCTGGCTGGGCTTCGTCGACTCCGGCCTGCCGGAGGGCGACCCGCTGCCCCCGCTGCCCGAGGGCTGCTTCGCCCTGCAGGACGTCAAGGAGGCGGCCGAGCCGCTGGTCCGGCTGATCCGCGAGTTCAAGCCGCAGGTCATCACGACCTACGACGAGAACGGCGGCTACCCGCACCCGGACCACATCATGACCCACAAGATCACCATGCTGGCCTTCGACGCCGCCGGTGACCCGGACGCGTACCCCGAGGCCGGCGAGCCCTGGCAGCCGCTCAAGCTGTACTACAACCACGGCTTCCCGATGGGCCGCATCCGCGCTCTCCACCAGTACCTCACCGAGCGCGGCCAGGACTCCCCGTACGGCGAGTGGATCGCCGGCTGGGAGAAGAGCGGCCGCAAGGAGCGCGAGATCACCACCCGGGTCCGCTGCGACGACTGGTTCGAGACCCGCGACCGCGCGCTGATCGCCCACGCCACCCAGATCGACCCGGACGGCCCGTGGTTCCGCGTCCCCCTGGAGGTCCAGCGCGAGGTCTGGCCCACCGAGGACTACGAGCTCGCCCGTACCCTGATTGACGTGGACCTCCCGGAGGACGACCTGTTCGCCGGACTGCGCACCCCCACCCTGGCGGCCGAGGCCGTCGACGCGCGCGACTGACCCACCCCCCGACGGCCCGGCTCGGCGTGAGCCGGGCCACCATAGAGATATGAGCGCCCCCGTGAACCTCATCCACCTCGCCGCTGACCTCGCCGTCGACGACGCCAAGGTCACCCCCGGTCTCCTCGGCTTCGTCGTCTTCGCCGCCCTCGGCGTGGCGACGTGGTTCCTGGCCAAGTCGATGAACCGGCAGTTCAAGAAGGTCGACTTCACGGAGGAGCCGGAGGCCCCCAAGGAGTGACCCGCCGCGGCCGGCCCCCGCCGTCAGCCGCGGGGGGACCGGCCGTCGGCGGACTCGGCCGGGTCCGGACCGGCCTGACGTGTGGGTGGGGGGCGATGCGCGAGGATGGGGGCATGCCGAACCGTCTCGCGGACGCGACCTCGCCGTACCTGCTGCAGCATGCCGAGAACCCGGTCGACTGGTGGCCGTGGGGGCCGGAGGCCTTCGCCGAGGCCGAGCGGCGGGGGGTGCCCGTGCTGCTGAGCGTCGGGTACGCGGCGTGTCACTGGTGTCATGTGATGGCGCACGAGAGCTTCGAGGACGCCGGGCTCGCCGGGTACCTGAACGAGCGGTTCGTCGCGGTCAAGGTGGACCGGGAGGAGCGGCCGGACGTCGACGCGGTGTACATGGAGGCCGTGCAGGCCGCGACCGGGCAGGGCGGCTGGCCGATGACGGTCTTCCTCACGCCGGACAAGGAGCCGTTCTACTTCGGTACGTACTTCCCGCCGCAGCCCCGGCACGGGATGCCGTCCTTCCGGCAGGTGCTGGAGGGCGTGGACGCGGCCTGGCGGGACCGGCGGCAGGAGGTGGGGGAGGTCGCCGGGCGGATCCGGGCCGACCTGGCCGAGCGGGCCTCCGTCTACTCGGCCGGCGCCCACAACCCGCCCGGTGAGGCGGACCTGCACCAGGCGCTGGTGACCCTCAGCCGGGAGTTCGACCAGAGCCGCGGCGGCTTCGGCGGGGCGCCCAAGTTCCCGCCGGCCATGGTGATCGAGTTCCTGCTGCGCCACCACGCCCGGACCGGATCGGAGGCGGCGCTGGAGATGGCCGTCCGCACCGGTGAGGCGATGGCCCGCGGCGGCATCCACGACCAGCTCGGCGGCGGCTTCGCCCGGTACGCGGTGGACGCCGGCTGGGTGGTGCCGCACTTCGAGAAGATGCTGTACGACAACGCCCTGCTGCTGCGGGCCTACCTGCACCTGTGGCGGTCCACCGGCTCCGAACTCGCCCGCCGGGTCGCGCTGTCGACGGCGGACTTCCTGCTGCGCGAACTCCGCACCCCCGAGGGCGCGTTCGCCTCCGCGCTGGACGCCGACAGCCTGGACGAGGAGACCGGCGCCGCGGCCGAGGGCGCCTACTACGTCTGGGAGCCCGGCCAGTTGGTCGACCTGCTCGGACCGGCCGACGCGGCCACCGCCGCCCGGCTGTTCACCGTCACCGCCGACGGCACCTTCGAGCACGGGACGTCGGTGCTCCAACTCCTCGCCGAGCCCGAGGACTTCACCGAGTACGAGGAGATCCGGCGCCGGATGTTCCAGGCCCGGGCCTCCCGGCCCGCACCGGCCCGGGACGACAAGGTGGTCGCCGCCTGGAACGGCCTCGCCATCGCCGCGCTCGCCGAGACCGGCGCCCTGCTGGAGCGCCCCGACCTCGTCGAGGCCGCCGAAAGCGCCGCCGACCTGCTGCTCGCCGTCCACCTCACCCCCGACGGGCGGCTGCTGCGCACCTCCCGGGACGGCCGCCCCGGCACCAACGCCGGCGTCCTGGAGGACTACGCGGACACCGCCGAGGGCTTCCTGGCGCTGTACGCCGTCACCGGCGAGGCGGAGTGGCTCCAGCTGGCGGGCGGCCTGCTCGACACCGTGCTCAAGCACTTCACCGACGAGACCTCCGGCGCCCTCTACGACACCGCCGACGACGCCGAGCAGCTCATCCGCCGCCCCCAGGACCCGACCGACAACGCCACCCCGTCCGGCTGGACCGCGGCCGCCGGAGCCCTGCTCGGCTACGCCGCGTACACCGGCTCCGACCGGCACCGCACGGCCGCCGAACGCGCCCTCGGCATCGTCGGCGCACTGGCCGGGCGGGCGCCGCGGTTCATCGGCTGGGGCCTGGCCGTCGCCGAGGCGCTGCAGGACGGGCCGCGCGAGGTCGCCGTCGTCGGCCCCGCCGACGACCCGGCCACCGCGGCGCTGCGCCGGGCCGCGCTGCGGGGCACGGCGCCCGGGGCGGTGGTCGCGGTCGGCGCACCGGGAGAGGCCGCCGCGGAGGTTCCGCTGCTGGCGGACCGGCCGCTGGTCGGCGGCGCGCCCGCCGCCTACGTCTGCCGGCACTTCGCCTGCGAGGCGCCGACCACCGATCCCGCGGTGCTCGGCGAGCGGCTGGGCGTCGTACTCGAATAATCGTTGGCGGGCGGGCGTCGAGCGGGGCGAGGATGGGCCATGGCCTGGACCCTCAGCACCTCGCTCGACGACTTCCGCGGCCGGGCGGCGGCCTTCCTGGCCGCCCGCCCCGCCGAGAACACCGTCCTGCTCACCGTCCTCCACCGGCTCGCCGAAGCCGGGCCCTCCGTGTTCGGGGAGTGGCCGCCGGTCTTCGGCTGGTGGCAGGCCGAGCCGGGCGGCCCGGTCGAGGGCGCCTTCCTCCAGACACCGCCGTTCGCGCCCCGGCTGTCCGCCATGCCGCGGGCCGCGGCCGCCGAGCTGGCGGTCCGGCTGGCCGCGGCCGGGCCGGAGTTCACCGAGGTCGCCGGCGTCGGCGGGGGAGTGGAGCCGGTCCGGGCCTTCGCCGAGGCCTGGACGGCCGCCACCGGCGCCGGGCAGTCCGTCCGCGCTGAGGAACGGCTCTACCGGCTCGGCGAGTTGACCGACCCGCCCCGCCCACCGGCCGGCCACCCCCGGCTCGCCGAGCCGGCCGACCGGGAGCTGGCGATCCGCTGGTGGCAGGAGTTCCTGCTCGAAGTGAAGATTCCGCTCCACGACGTGACACGCACGGTGGACGACCGGATCGCGTCCGGCGGCCTCCACCTCTGGGAGGACGCGGGCAGCCCGGTCGCCCTGGCCGGCAGCACCCCGGTGCTCGCCGGGATGTCCCGCATCGGCCCGGTCTACACGCCTGCCGACCTCCGCGGTCGCGGCTACGCCAGCGCCGTGACCGCGGCCGCGTCCGCCCACGTCCTCGGCCTGGGGGCACAGGAGGTGCTGCTCTACACCGACCTCGACAACCCGACCAGCAACTCCATCTACCAGCAGATCGGCTACCGGCCGGTGGAGGACTGCCTGGTGCTGGACTTCCGGGCGCGGTAGGGCGGTTACGCGTCCTCGGTGAGGTGGCCGCCGGTCACGCCGACCACCTTCGTCTCGAAGGGGTCGAAGGGGGTGGAGGCCGTCGTCGCGGTGGTCGGCGACGGCAGGTGGTCGGCGTTCTGGTAGTCGTGCGCGCAGGTGATCAGATGGCCGCCGGCCGTCTTCATGTCGGTGGAGAGCCCGTCCAGCAGTGCCTTCCAGGCACTGCTGCACCCCGTCAGCGCCGCTCCGCTCTGCCAGCCGGCCAGGCTCCCGGCGGCCGTGGCGCTGGGCTCGGCCAGCTTCGCGGTCTCCTCGGGGACCTTCCCGGCCACCGTCAGCGCGTTGTTCCCGGCGGCGGTCAACTCGCCCGGTTTGACCGTGAATCCCGGATCCTGCCCCATCGGTTCCCCCTGACATCACTGCCCCCTGCGGACGCTATGGTAGCCGTGAGTGTCGCGGGAGACACAGGGCGTACAGGGGGCCTGGGGATGGACATCGCAAGCCTGCGGAACGCCAAACCGGCGGACCTCTACACGGCGGCGGGGGCGTACGACACGCTGGCCAAGGCGTTGTCGCAGCACGCCACGGACTGGAAGTGCGGGACCGCCGACCGGGTCCACGGTTCCCGGTGGACCGGGCCGACGGCCGACGCCGCGATGCCGGTGCTCGACGGCCTCACCGGCAAGATGCGCGCGGCGGCGACGGAGCTCGGCCTCGTCGGCAAGGGGATCCGCGACTGCGCCGACGCCATGACGCTCGCCCAGGGCAGGCTCACCAATGCGCTGTCCGATGCGCGGACCAAGGGCTTCACGGTCAGTGACACCGGTGCCGTGAGCTGGCCCGCGTCGACCAACCCGTACCAGGCTCCGGACTGGGAGACCAAGCAGAAGACGGCTGCCGACGGGATCAGCAAGCAGATCGCCAAGGCCCTGGCCGACGCGGCGGAGGCCGACAGCGCCCTGACCGGCACGCTCAACAGGTTCGCGGGGCATGCCAAGGACAAGTCGGGCCTGGACGAGAAGACGGCCGGTGCCGACGCGTACATGGACCAGTTCGGCGATGCGTCCGACCCGGCGTGGCAGTGGAACATGCCCCTCAAGGACGCGCCCCCCACCGAGGTCAACTCCTGGTGGAAGGGGCTCGGCCCGCAGGGCCAGCAGTGGTACCTGAGCCACCACCCGGAGGTGCTCGGCAATCTCGACGGGATTCCAGCGGAGATCCGGGACCAGGTGAACCGCAAGTACCTGGGGGACCTGATGGAGCCCATCAGGACCAAGCACAAGCTGGGCCAGCCGCTGGACTCAAGCGACAAGGCGAACCTCGCCCTCTACGGGCCGATCGCCGCCCGCCTTGCCGACAGCAAGGGTGACCCGCCGATCTACCTGCTGGGCCTCGGCAGCGAGGGCCAGGGACGGGCGGTCCTCTCGTTCGGGAACCCGGACACCGCCACCGACATCTCCTCCTACGTGCCGGGAATCACGACCACAATGGCCAGCCTCGGGCCAGGGAAGAACGACGGGACCAACGAGGCGGAGAACGCGCTGAACCTCTACCGCGCCGCGAGCGGCAAGGCTCCGGCCGGTCACTCCGTAGCCTCGGTCGTCTGGCTCGGGTACGACTCGCCGGGGATGGACTTCGGGGCCGCATCGACGAAGGCGGGCAAGGACGGCGCCCCGGCGTACGCCCAGTTCCTCAGCGGGGTGCGGGCGAGCCACGAGGGCGCTCAGCCACCGCACGTCACTGCGGTCGGGCACAGCTACGGTTCGTACTTGGTCGGCCAGGCCACCAAGCTGGCCGCCCAGCCGGGCTCGCGCTACGTGCCCCCGGATGATGTGGTCTTCATCGGTAGCCCGGGCGTCGGCGTGGACAAGGCCGCTGACCTCACGATGCCCGCCGGTCACGTGTGGGTCGGTGCCGCCGACAACGACGTCGTGACGCACGCCCCGTCGAAGTTCAGCCTCGACCCGGACGAGCGCTGGTACGGACGGGACCCGTCGAGCAAGCACTTCGGCGCGAACCGCTTCACCGTCGACGACTGGAGCCGTGGCAACCCCATCGACGCGCACACCAAGTACCTGAACGGGAGGGGCGGGCCCTCGCTGGACAACATCGCGGCCGTCGTCACGGGCAGCGGGGGCGTCAAACTGCAGGGTCGACGCGGATGAAGCGGCCGCGACGCAGGCTGGGTTGTTCCGTGGTGACGGTGCTCGTCCTGGCCACCGGGGCGGGGATCGCCGGCGGTTCGACACCACTACGGGCAGTCGGGCGACGCACTACACCGAGCTTCATCGCTCCGGGCGCGGTGACATCCTGTTCACGCTCTCGGTGACGACCGTCACGGACGACCCGGCCGTGACGGTGGCCGGGCGCGGATGCCCTCGGGGTGCACTACCAGCCTGAGAAGGACTACGGAGCCCCTCCGATCGGTGAGCGGCCGGCTGGCCGCGTTCCCGCCCCCGACCTCGACGACCCGTACTGGTCGCACTGATTGCCCCCCTCAATCCCAGTCCCACCGGATCCCCAGGATGCACGGCCGCACCGCTGTCGCCACCAGGTGGACGCAGCGATGTCCGTCGAGCGTCAACTCCTCCGTCTCGTACGGGGCTTCGCCGGGGGAGTGCAGAGCGAAGCGGTGGCAGCGCACCGGCAGGGCGGTGGGATGGAAGGTGATCTGGAGGACGTACTGGCCGGCGCCGGAGTTGAAGCCGCGGACGTATTCGCAGCTGGGTTCGGGGGAGGGGGCGTCGTCGAAGCCGTAGCCGAGGAGGTGGGTGTCGCCGGCGCGGAGCCGGCGGTCGAGGAGGAGTTCGGCGGCGAGGAGCTGGTGGGTGCGGTCGCGGCGGATGCGGCCGGGGCGGCAGTTCTCCTCGGCGCGGACGCCGACCCGGGTGATGTCGCTGCCCGGGTCGCCCTGGTAGAGGGCGAGGTAGCGGTCGATGCCGTCGCGGTGGGCGCGCAGGGCGTGTTGGGAGTCGCGGCGGGTGACCTGACGGTCGGGGCCGATCCGGACGCGTTCGATGTGGGTGATGGTGTGCAGGCCGGTGTCGCGGGGGCTGGCCAGGGTGGCGAGCAGGTGGTCGACGGCGGTGGCCGGGGAGATCAGGTCGCGGTACGGGCGTACCGGCGGTCCGACGGCGACGGTCGCGCGGCGGGGGCCGAGCAGTCGGGTGAGGGAGTGTTCGGGCAGATCGAGGACCTCCTCGAGGGCGGCGACGGCGCGCAGTGACTCGGGTCGTTCGGGGCGGCGTCGGCCCTGCTGCCAGTAACTGAGGCTGGTGAGGCCGATGTTGACGCCACGCAGGGCGAGGTGGCGGCGGATGCGGTGCAGGGCGAGGCCGCGGGTGGCGATGGCGGTGCGCAGGGCGAGGTGGAACGGGCCGGTGCGCAGGGCCGCGGCGAGGTCGGCTGGGTCGCTTCGGTGGATGGCGGCCTCCTGGCTGGTCGGATCTGGTAACCGGTCGGCGTGGTGCGGGTTTTGACCGTGAATATTCACATCCGTGCGGCGGTTTGTCACCGGTCCGGGCGTCTCGCGCTGCGGTTTCCCCGGCGCCGTTCACATCCGGACCGCTCCGTTCACACCGTGATCGAGCCCCGTCCAGGGCCGTTGACCAGCCTCCGACAACGGCGCGATGCTCAGGGCGCGATCCGGACCGCGCCCCCACACAGCACCTCGCTCCACTCGCGCAAGGAGGCATCCCCACATGCCAGTTCCACGGATACGGCTGCGCCGCGCGGTCGCCCTGCTCGCCCTGGGCGTGCTCGGTCCGGCGCTCACCGCAGCGGTGGCCACCCCCGCGGCCGCCGCCCCCGCCCAGGACCGGGCCGCACACCAGGTCCACCGGGCGGCGGCCCCCGGCAGTACGGCCGACCTGGCCGGCACGTACAAGAAGCTCAACATCACCATGCAGCAGCAACAGCAGACCAACTGGTGCTGGGCGGCGAGCGGGAACACCATCGCCACCTGGTTCGGCTACGACTACAGCCAGAACCAGTTCTGCAACGCCGCGTTCGGCCGCTCGATCGACTCCAGCTGCCCCAACAGCCAGGCCACGCTGGCGGACGTGCAGAACGGGCTGGACTGGATCGGCATCAACCCGGGCTCGTACGTCACCGGGTACCTGCGCTACAGCACCGTGCAGTCCGAGGTGGACGCCAACCGGCCGGTCGAGACGCGCATCCAGTGGAGTTCGGGCGGCGGGCACATGCACGTCCTGTACGGCTACGACACCGGCAACAACTGGGTCTACTGGGGCGACCCGTGGCCGTCCAACTACCGCTACAACTGGGCGGACTACTGGTACTACGTGAACAACGACACGTTCTCGTGGACCCACTCCCTGTACCGGATCGGCGCGTGAGGACGACCATGACCGAGCTCATCAGGCCCCGTCGGGCCGCCGTCACCGCCCTGCTCGCCGTCGGCCTCGCGCTGGCGCTCGCCCCGGCCGCGCACGCCGACACCCCCGCACCGGGCGCCCCCGTGCCCGTCCCCACCGCCGACCTGGCCCGGGCCCACAGCGCGGTCCAGGACCCGTCGGTGCTCGACAAGGTGGGCCACTTCTTCGCCCGCAGGGGTGTCCCGCCGACCCAGCAGCTGACCATCGGCGCCGCCGAGGAGGCGAAGGCGGCGCAGGACGCGGCGCCCCGCCTGGCCGGGGACACCGTGCCGGTCTACACCCTGGACGCCGGTTTCGTGGCCGGCACCCCGGGCGCACCGGTGGCGAAGGCCGAGTTCACGGCGAGCAAGGTGGTCGCGGCGGACGGGCAGACCGCCTCGGTCTGGACCGTCCGCCAGGGCGACTCCTGGCGGGTCGTCAACATCGCCTCCGGCGGCGACGAGAGCGACTACGCGGCGAAGGCGGCGGACGGCGGCGGTACGGCGTTCCGGGAGCCGCAGGTCAACGCCTGGTACGTGCTGCGCGACGGCCGGGTGCTGCCGCTGGACGACGAGGCCCGGCGCTCGGTGGGCGCGGACGGGGTGTCGCTGGCCGCGTACCAGAAGCTGGTGCACCAGCGGTACGGCGACAAACTGCCCGGCTCGGCGTACGACCGGGCGGGCAAGGGCGGCGGCTACCGGCTGGACGCCGCACCCAACGCCGCACCCGGAGCCGCACCCAACGCCGCACTCGAAGCCGCGGCGCAGCCCGCGGCGGACGGCGGCTCGGCGATCCCGGCCGTGACGGCAGCCACGGCGCTGGGTGCCACCGCACTGGTGGCCGCGCGCGCCGGCGCGGTGCTGCGACGGAAGCGGGCGACCCGCTGATCGGGCGGACACCCCCACCGGGGCCCGGCTCAACGAGCCGGGCCCCACACCGCCGTCGCCCCCTCACCCGCGTGCACGCCCGCTCACACCCCGGCGAAACCGCTCTCCAGCAGCGCGAAGGTGCGGTCGACCAGCTCGGCGAGGTCCTCCCGGCCGTCGCCCGCGGCCCACTGCAGGACGGCCTCGGTGGTGGCGGCGCCGATGGCGGCGGCGGTGACCAGCATGTCGTAGGTGGGTTCCTCGAGGCCGGCCCGTCGGGTGAGGACGGAGAGGTAGAGCTCGTGGGTGCTGTTGCCGGCCCGGAACAGTCCGGCGCGCAGCGCGGGGACCTCGGTGATCAGCCGCATCCGGGTCAGCAGTTCCTGGCGCTCGTGCTGGAGCAGGTCGCGGATCAGGCCGATGAGGGTCTCCCGGCAGGACCGCAGGAACGGTTCGTCGGCCGGGCGGTCCAGCAGGGCGGCGATCATCGCCGGGTCGTACTCGTCGGTGAGGACGAGGTCGTCCTTGGTGGCGAAGTACCGGAAGAAGGTGGACGGGGAGATCTCGGCGGCGGCCGCGATCTGCTCCACCGTGGTGTTCTCGTAGCCCTGCTCGGAGAACAGCCGGTACGCCTCGCGGCGCACGGTCTGCCGGGTCTTCAGCTTCTTGCGCTCGCGCAGCGACAGCGGCGCCTCCAGCAGCGCCTGGACCGGATTGGTCGGGGCGTCGGGGAGGGCCGCGGTCGACTGCTCGGTCTTCGTGTCCCCGGTCGTCATGTCCCCGATTATCGGCGATCTCCGGCGGGGGCGGGTTCGGCCCCGGCCGCACCGGCGTCCGCGGGCTCCCCGGCCGCACCGGCACCCGCCGGCTCCGCGGCGGGCATCCGGGCCGCGACCAGCATCGCCGAGCCGACCGCGACCAGCCCGGCGACCAGCAGCACCACCGTCATGCCGTGCACGTACGCGGCGTGCGCGGCGGCGCTGAGCGCCGGCCGTCCGGTCTCCCGGGCGATGGCGTCGGCGGCGACCACCGACTTCCCGGCCCGGTGCGCAGCCTCGGCCGGCAGTCCGCCGGTGCCCAGCGCGCCGCGGTACGCCCCGGCCAGCAGGCTGCCGAAGGCGGCGATCCCGATCGCGCCGCCGACCTGCCGCAGGGTCTGGAGCAGTCCGGAGCCGATCCCGGCCCGGGCGGGCGGCAGGGTGATCAGGGCGGAGGCCTGGGCGGTGATCAGCGACAGGCCCATGCCCAGGCCGAGGACGGTGAGCCAGATCGCGGCCCGCCCGTACCCGTCGGAGCTGTCGGTACGGCTGCCGAACAGCAGCGCGGCGCCGAGCAGGGCGAGGCCCAGGGTGATCACCGCCCGGGGGCCGATCCGCGTCACCAGCCGTTCGGTGAGCTTGGCGGCGACCATCAGGCCGAGCATCATCGGCATCAGCCGCAGCCCGGAGCCGAGGGCGTCGGTGCCGAGCACGCTCTGGAAGTAGAGCGGCAGAACGAAGAAGGCGCCGAACAGGACGAGCGAGATCAGCGTGGCGGCGAGCGCGGACCAGCGGAAGGTCCGGTCGGCGAGCAGGGTGAGGTCGAGCATCGGGTCGGGTTGGCGGCGGCTGCGCAGCACGAGTGCGGTGAGCAGGAGGACCGAGCCGATCAGGGTGGCGAGCACCAGCGGGTCGGTCCAGCCGCGGTCGGCGCCCTCGATGATTCCGTAGGTGAGCGCGCCGAGCCCGGTGGCGGCGAGCGCGGTGCCGGGCAGGTCCATCCGGGGCGCGGCGGGGTTGCGACTCTCGGGCAGCAGCAGGACGCAGGCGATGATGCCGACTGCGGTCAGCGGGACGTTGACCGCGAAGACCGCGCCCCACCAGAAGTGCTGGAGCAGCAGGCCGCCGATCAGCGGTCCGAGCGGGGCGCCGCCGGCGATGGCGGCGGTGAGGATCGCTGTGGCCCGGCGCTGTTCGGCGGTCGGGAAGAGCCCGGGGATCACCGCCAGTGACATCGGCATGACCAGCGCTCCGGCCAGGCCCATCGCGGCGCGGGCGGCGATCAGGGTGCCGGGGGAGCCGGTGAGCATCCCGATGCCGGAGGCGAGTCCGAACAGGGCGAGACCGGTGGTGAGGGTGCGGCGCCGGCCGTACCGGTCGCCGAGCAGGCCGGCCGGGAGCATCACGGCGGCGAAGACCAGGGTGTAGGCGTCGACGATCCACTGCTGCTGTCCGGTGCCGGCCTGCAGCTGGGAGGCCAGGGTGGGCAGGGCGACATTGAGGATCGTCATGTCGAAGCTGATCACCAGGACGCTCAGGGCGACGGCGACCAGGGCGAGCCAGCGGCGTGGGTCGGCGTCAGCGGCTTCAGCGGCGGTGGCGGGTGTGGGCGGAGCGGCGGGCACGGCGGCCTCCAGGATCCCCGGAAGAAAGTCTCTGTCAAATGACAGTAACTCTCAAAAGAGGTCGACCGTCAACATGAAAGCCATGTGATCGAATGGACACTCTCCGTCATGTGTCCTGGAAGTGCTTCTTCCGCACGAGGAATTGACGCAACGTTGATCTGCCGTTCGCCGCCTCGGGGCGGGCGCGGGTGACTGTCGGTAGATACCATGTGGCAATCGGTCAGTGGTGGCCGGACGCGTGCCGAGAGCGGAGAAGGGGTGGGGCGGCAGGAGCCGACCACGAGCCCGGCGCCGGGAAAGGGGAGCCGAAGTGGCCGACAGTGACGACAGGCGGGCGAGTGCCCAGGCGTGGGGCGCGGCCGCGGTGGTGGGTTCCGCGCTGGCCGTGGTCGCGGCCTATCTGATCAATGGCGCACCGCTGGTCCTGGTGGTCGCCGGGATCGAGACGCTGCTGCTCATGGTGTACGTCGGGTGCCGGTGGCGCGCGCTGCACCGGCAGGCCTCCCCGGCCGGGCACCGGCTGCGGCGTGGCATCCCGGACGCCGCCCACTGCGAGCGCTGTCGCCGGGCCCGTGAATCGCTGGACGCCCGACAGGTGCGCCCGGAGGCCACCTCGGAGCTGTCCGAGTCGGCGGAGGCGGAGGCGGAGGCCGAGGCGGGGGCGGCGCACTTCCCGCCGCCGGAGTCCGGCGTCGCCGAGCACCCGGCGTACCCGCGCCGCCCGCAGGGCCGGGCTCCGTACGAGCGGCCCTGGACGGCCGAACGGGCGGCCGCCCGGTCCGTGGACCGGTCGACCGCCCGTCGTGGTGCGCCGGGTTCAGCCGGCCGTGCTGTACGCCACCAGTGAGACGCCGATGTACTGGACGATGAACGCGCCGAGGGTGAAGGCGTGGAACACCTCGTGGAAGCCGAACCAGCGCGGTGAGGGGTTGGGCCGCTTGAGGCCGTACACCACGCCGCCGATGCTGTAGAGCACCCCGCCGACGATCATCAGCACCAGTACGGCGACCCCGCCGGCGCGCAGGAAGTCCGGCAGGAAGAACGCCGCGGCCCAGCCCAGCGCTATGTACACGGGCGTGTACAGCCAGCGCGGCGCGCCGACCCAGAACACCCGGAACGCTATGCCGGCGAGCGCCCCGCCCCAGGCCACCCAGAGCAGTACCTGCTGGTCGGCGCCCTTGAGCAGCAGGATCGTGAACGGCGTGTAGGTGCCCGCGATGATCAGGAAGATGTTCGCGTGGTCCAGCCGCCGCAGCACGGCGTCCCCGCGCGGGCCCCAGTCGAAGCGGTGGTACACCGCGCTGACCCCGAACAGCAGCCAGGCACTGACCGAATAGATCGCGCAGGCGATCTTGGCCGGGGTGGAGTCGGCCAGGCAGATCAGCACGATCCCGGCGGCGACGGTGGCGGGGAACATCCCGGCGTGCAGCCAGCCGCGCCACTTCGGCTTGCCCTCCCAGCCCTCGGCCAGGTCCTCCCCAGTGCTCTCCGCGAGCGCAGCAGCAGTCATGGGCGGCATGCTACCCGCTACCTACGGAACCGTAGGTTACTGGCGCGTTGGGAAGTGGCGATCGTCACTCTTGGACGTTTTGGAGCATTTGAAGTGTGGCGCCGCGCACTCCGGCTCGGACGTGAGTGACCTGTTACCGCCTAGTAATCGTACTTTCCGTAGTAAAAGATGCGTCAATTTCGCCTCCGTGCCGCGTTGGGGCCTTGGGCCCGGAGCTACGCTGCAAGCACCCTCAGACCCCCGCAACGCCGTCTCCTCGACGAGACGGCGTGAAACGGAGCGATCGTGTCGTACGAGATCTCTGCTCTCAGCGCATCCGCGCCCACCCGCCACAAGCAGCTGCTCGCTTGGGTGAGCGAGATCGCCGAGCTCACCCAGCCGGACCGCATCGAGTGGTGCGACGGTTCCGACGAGGAGTACCAGCGCCTCGCGGACCTGCTGGTGGCTCAGGGCACCTTCAAGAAGCTGAACGAGGAGAAGCGCCCCAACTCCTACTACGCCGCCTCGGACCCTTCGGACGTGGCGCGCGTCGAGGACCGCACATTCATCTGCTCCGAGCAGGAGAAGGACGCCGGCCCGACCAACAACTGGAAGGCCCCCGCCGAGATGCGGGCCATCTTCCAGGGCGAGCAGGGCCTGTTCCGCGGCGCGATGAAGGGCCGCACGATGTACGTCGTGCCCTTCTCGATGGGCCCGGTCGGCTCCCCGCTGGCCGCGTACGGCGTCGAGATCACCGACTCCGCCTACGTCGCCGTGTCGATGCGCGTGATGACCCGCATGGGCCAGGCCGTGCTCGACCAGCTCGGCGAGGACGGGGAGTTCGTCAAGGCCGTGCACACCGTCGGCGCCCCGCTGGCCGAGGGCGAGGCGGACGTGCCGTGGCCGTGCAACACCACCAAGTACATCTCGCACTTCCCGGAGACCAAGGAGATCTGGTCCTTCGGCTCCGGCTACGGCGGCAACGCCCTGCTCGGCAAGAAGTGCTACGCGCTGCGCATCGCCTCGACCATGGCCCGCGACGAGGGCTGGCTGGCCGAGCACATGCTGATCCTGAAGCTCACCCCGCCGTCCGGTGAGGTCAAGTACGTCGCGGCCGCCTTCCCGTCGGCCTGCGGCAAGACCAACCTGGCCATGCTCCAGCCGACCATCCCGGGCTGGAAGGTCGAGACCATCGGCGACGACATCGCCTGGATGCGCTTCGGCGCGGACGGCCGCCTGTACGCCATCAACCCCGAGGCCGGCTTCTTCGGCGTCGCCCCCGGCACCGGCGCGGACACCAACGCCAACGCCATCGCCACGCTGCACAGCAACACCGTCTTCACCAACGTCGCCCTCACCGACGACGGCGACGTGTGGTGGGAGGGCCTCACCGAGGAGCCCCCGGCGCACCTCATCGACTGGCGCGGCAACGACTGGACCCCCGAGTCCGGCACCCCGGCCGCCCACCCGAACGCCCGCTTCGCCGTCCCGGCCGCGCAGTGCCCGACCATCGCCCCCGAGTGGGAGGACCAGGCGGGCGTGCCGATCTCGGCGATCCTGTTCGGCGGCCGCCGAGCCACCGCCGTCCCGCTGGTGACCGAGTCCTTCGACTGGCAGCACGGCGTCTTCCTGGGCGCCAACATCGCCTCCGAGAAGACCGCCGCCGCCGAGGGCACCGTCGGCGAGCTGCGCCGCGACCCGTTCGCGATGCTGCCGTTCTGCGGCTACAACATGGGCGACTACTTCGCCCACTGGCTGAAGGTCGGCGCCCAGGCGGACGCCGCCAAGCTGCCGAAGATCTACTACGTCAACTGGTTCCGCAAGAACGCCGAGGGCAAGTTCGTCTGGCCCGGCTACGGCGAGAACAGCCGCGTGCTCAAGTGGATCGTCGAGCGCCTGGAGGGCACCGCCGAGGGCGTCGAGACCCCGATCGGCGTGCTGCCGAAGGTCGACGGCTTCGACCTGGGTGACCTGAAGCTGTCCGAGGAGGACCTCGACCTGCTCTTCACCGTGGACGCCGACATCTGGCGCCAGGAGGCCGCACTGGTGCCGGCCCACCTGGAGCTGTTCGGCGACCACACCCCGAAGGAGCTGTGGGACGAGTACCGGAGCCTGGTCGCGCGCCTCGGCTGAGCCTGAGCCTCAACCGAGCGAGAGGCGGCCGCGCGGCACGAACCGAGCGCCCCGCCGATGCGACAGGACGGCCGGAGTTCCGCCGGACGATCTTTCCCCGACCAAGGAGATCGTCCGGGCCGGGACTCCGGCCGTAGTGCGTTCCGGCGTTCTTCCGCGCCCCGCCCGGCGCCGCAGCGCCTCAGCGACTCAGCGCTTCGTCCGGCGCCGACGCGCTGCGGCCAGAGCCGGGTGATGGCGGTGATCCAGGCCTGGTTGCCCTGGCAGACGCCGCCCCCCGTGGAACCCTGCCACTGGCGGGCCCGTCCCCCTACGGCCCGGAGAGGATCCCGGGCCGCCGACGCGCGGGAACCATACGGTCCGGCGCGTGATCCGTGATCAAAGCGGAGGTCAAGGCTGGGTGTAGCCGCTGAGGAAGTCGCCGATCCGGGTCACCGCTTCGGTGATCTCCTCCGGACGCGGCAGCGTGACCAGCCGGAAGTGGTCCGGCTCGGGCCAGTTGAAGCCGGTGCCCTGGACCAGCAGGATGCGCTGGGAGCGCAGCAGGTCCAGCACCATCTGGGCGTCGTCCTTGATCTTGTAGACCTTCGGGTCCAGCCGGGGGAAGGCGTACAGCGCGCCCTTCGGCTTGACGCAGCTCACCCCCGGGATCTGGTTCAGCAACTCGTACGCGGCGTCCCGCGAGGCGAGCAGCCGGCCGCCGGGCAGCACCAGGTCCTTGATCGACTGCCGTCCGCCCAGCGCGGCGGCCACCGCGTGCTGGGCGGGCATGTTGGCGCACAGCCGCATCGAGGCGAGCACGGTCAGGCCCTCGATGTAGCTGTGGGCGCGCTGGCGGTCGCCGGAGAGCACCATCCAGCCGGAGCGGAAGCCCGCGACCCGGTAGGCCTTGGACAGTCCGTTGAAGGTGACGCAGAACAGGTCCGGGGCCAGGGTGGCCAGCGGGACGTGCTCGGCATCGTCGTAGAGGATCTTGTCGTAGATCTCGTCCGCGTAGACCACCAGCTTGTGCCGGCGGGCGATCCCGACGATGCCCTCCAGCACCTCGCGCGGGTAGACCGCGCCGGTCGGGTTGTTCGGGTTGATCACCACGATGGCCCTGGTCCGGTCGGTGACCTTGGCCTCGATGTCGGCGAGGTCCGGGTACCACTCGGCCTGCTCGTCGCAGCGGTAGTGCACCGCGGTGCCGCCGGCCAGCGAGACCGAGGCGGTCCACAGCGGGTAGTCCGGCGCCGGGACGAGCACCTCGTCGCCGTCGTCCAGCAGCGCGGTCATGGCCAGCTGGATCAGCTCGGAGACGCCGTTGCCGAGGTAGACGTCGTCGACGGAGAGCCCGTGCAGCCCGCGGTCCTCGTAGTGCATGACCACCGCGCGGCGGGCCGAGAGCAGGCCCTTGGAGTCGCCGTACCCGTGCGCGTTCGCGAGGTTGCGCAGGATGTCCTGGAGGATCTCCGGGGGCGCCTCGAAGCCGAAGGTGGCCGGGTTGCCGGTGTTGAGCTTGAGGATGCGGTGGCCCTGTTCCTCCAGCCGCATCGCCTCGTCGAGAACCGGGCCGCGGATGTCGTAGCAGACATTGGCGAGCTTGCTGGACTGGATGACCTGCATGCCTGCCTACTTTAGGGGCACGCCGGGGCCCCACGCCGGGTGACCGGAGGCGCGGCTCGCAGGTCCCGGACGGGCTTCCTTGGATCGGCAGGCGAGTATGTCGAGCGGCCTTCCAAACCGTTGGTCCCATGTCCGGAATGCTCATGTATGCGAGGAGCGCGGTCGGTCTCTCGTCCGGCTTCTCCTCCGGAACGAGACGGACGGCACACCGTCCGCCGCCACGGACGGGAAGATGGGCCCGGTGCGTCGACGAGGAGGGGGTGCGCCGGTGGTGACGGTCGTGGCCGGGGCGGTACTGGTCGGACTCCTGCTGGCTCCGCTGCTGCGCGGACTGATCGCCCGCTTCGCCGTGCCCGAGGGCGAACCCTGGTGCGAGGCCTGCCCGTTGTGCGACCGGGCGCTCGGCCGGCTGTTGCCACCGACCGGGCGCTGCCCGGGCTGCCGGGGCCGGCTCGGTGCCGGCCCCGGAACGGTGGAGGCGGTCGCGGCGGCGGTCGCGGTCGCGGTGGCGTACGCGGCGGACGGGCCGCAGACCGCGGCGCTCGCCTGGGCGGGCGCGCTCGGCGTGGCGCTCGGTTTCACGGACGGGCGGGTGCGCCGGCTGCCGTACCGGCTGACCGTGCCGCTGCTGGCCGGGGTGGCCGCCCTGCTGGTGGTCGCGGCGCTGACCGAGGGGCGTCCGGGGGTGCTGCTGCGCTGCCTGCTGGTCGCGCTGACGGTCGGGGCGCTGCTCGAAGTGGCCGTCCAGATCGGCGCGTTGGGCCCCGGCGACTCCCCGCTCGGGCTCGCCCTGGGCGGGCTGCTCGGCTGGTACGGCTGGTGGGCCGCGATCGGCGGGCTGGTCGCCGCGGTGGT
Source organism: Kitasatospora sp. NPDC001683 (assembly GCF_053596495.1). Taxonomy (NCBI): domain Bacteria; kingdom Bacillati; phylum Actinomycetota; class Actinomycetes; order Kitasatosporales; family Streptomycetaceae; genus Kitasatospora; species Kitasatospora sp. NPDC001683. The sequence goes on along the minus strand of NZ_JBSFGK010000004.1, from coordinate 132,620 downwards.
CCTCGCCGGGCTCTGGGGCACCCTGCGGGTCGCCGCCCTGCTGGTCCGTCGGCGCCCCTGGCGCGGACTCGAAGTCCCGGTCGGCCCGTTCCTGCTGCTCGGCGCGCTCACCGCGGTGCTGGCCCGGTGAGCGGAAGGCGCCCGCCGTACCGGAGTCGGTACGGCGGGCTCCACCGTCGGCGCGTGGGCCTGACCCCCCAAGGGACAGCGCGCCGAAGGGAGTTGGATCCGGGACTCACTCAGGGCATCTTGTGGACGAACGGGCCGACCGCGTTGGAGAACGCGTTGCCGTTGTTGGCGTCCCAGTTGGTGGACCAGGTCATCGCGCCCCGGATGGTGGGCCACTTGGCCGGCGGCACGAAGCTGCCGCAGTTGTTGCCGGTGGCCAGGCAGTCGAGCGCGTTGTTCACCACCGACGGGTCGACGTAGCCGCCGCCGGCCGCCTTGCCGGAGGCGGGGACGCCGATGCCGACCTGGTCGGGCCGCAGGCCGCCCTGGATGTGGGTGCAGACCTGCGAGGTGATGAAGTCGATCGTGCCCTGGTTGTAGACCTTGCCGTCGCAGCCGTTCATCCCGCCCGAGTTGTAGAACTGGGTGTTGACGACGGTCAGGATGTCCTTGGTGTTCAGCGCCAGCTGGAAGTAGGCGCCGGAGGTGCTGTACATCCCGATGGTCTCGGGAGCCATGGTCAGCACGAAGCCGGGGCCGACCTTGGCCTGCAGGGCGTGCAGCGCGTCGCCGAGCGGGCCGGCCTGCACGCCGTTCTCCAGGTCGACGTCGATGCCGTCGAAGCCGTAGTCCTTGATGATCGCGTAGGCGCTGTTGGCGAAGTTCGCCCCGGCGGTGGCGTCGCCCACGGTGATCGCGCCGTTCTGGCCGCCGATGGAGAGGACGACCTTCTTGCCGGCCGCCTGCTTGGCCTTGACGTCGGCGCGGAACTGGGCGTCGGTGTAGCCGCCGAGCGCCTTGGACAGACCCGGGTCCAGGGTGAAGCCGATCGCGCCGGTCTGGGTCGGGACGGCGTCGGCGAAGGAGACCGCGATGACGTCGTACGCGTTCTGCACGTCGCTCAGGCGCTGCGGGGTGGAGCCGTTGTCGAAGTTCTGCCAGTAGCCGGTGACCACGTGCGCGGGCAGGCCCGTGGCCGGCGGGGTGGCGGTCGGGGTCGCGGTCGGCGTGGCCGTGGGGGTCGGCGTCGCGGTGGGGGTCGGCGTCGCGCTCTGGGTGGGCGTCGCGGTGGCCGTCGGGGTGGGCGTCGGGGTGGGCGTGGCCGTCGGCGACGGGCTGGAGGTGCCGCCCGGACCGACCAGCGCGACGTCGTCGGCCAGGTAGGCGCCCTGTCCGTACCAGCCGTGCAGGTAGACCGTGACGCTGGTGGTGTTCGCGCCGGTGGTGAAGCCGGTGGACAGCTGGTTCCAGCTGGTCTGGTTCGACCAGGTGGACGGGTCGGTGGCGCCGGTGCCGCGCGCGCCGAGGTAGACGTACGGACCCTGCACCCAGGCGCTGAGCGTGTAGCTGGTGTTGGGCAGCACGCTGATGGTCTGGGAGCACTCGGCGGTGTCGGCCGCGCCCGGGGTGGCCTGCAGCGCACCGGTGCCGGAGTGGACCGGCGAGGACACTGCGGTCGCGCCGCCGGTGCAGGACCAGCCGCCCAGGCCGCTCTCGAAACCGCCGTCGGTGACCAGGTTGCCGACCGCCGCGCCGGCGCCGTCGGTGACCAGGTTGCCGACCGCCGCGCCGGCGCCGCCGGCGAAGAGGGCGAGGCCGCCGCCGGCCAGGGCGAGGGCGGTGGTGCCGGCCGCCAGGGCCGGGAGGGTGCTGCGCCGGCGCTTGTGCGCGGGCGCGTTCGGCGTACGGGCCATGGATGACGCTCCTGGGGAAGGAGCGACCGCCGCGGTGGGGGGCGCGGCGGCCGCGTGTGGGGGAGGGGTCCGCAGGTGACTCGGGGGGCGGGTCGTGCTCGTTCCGCCCCGGGTCAAAAGCTGGACTAGACCATTACCGGCCGTCAAGCGTCGCAGGACCGGCTTACGGCTCCCTTAAGGATTCGGAGACCGTTCCGTGTCCACGCCGGCGCACCCCCGGCAGGCCGCTCCGCAGGCCGCTCGCCAGGCGGCGACACGCCCGTCGCGACAGACTTCGTACAGGACCGTGACCAGACCGCTACCTGCGGCTTTACCGTGCGCCTGCGCGCCGGAGTAGGCTGCGCCGGGGCGGTGAGGAAACAGCCTGAACGAGTACGGAGGGGCCGGGAAACCATGGGTCTGCGCGATGTCGCCGAACGGACGCCGGGGCTGCGCACCCTGCTGGGCGGGATGTACCGGCTCTACGGCCGCCGGGTCGAGGTCCACCTCGGGCGCACCCCGCACCACATCGGCGTGATCCTCGACGGCAACCGCCGCTGGGCCAAGGCCGCCGGCGGCTCCACCGCGTACGGCCACCAGCGCGGCGCCGACAAGATCAGCGAGTTCCTCGGCTGGTGCGACGAGACCCACGTCAAGGTCGTCACCCTGTGGATGCTCTCCACCGACAACCTGGACCGCCCGGCCGACGAGCTGGTCCCGCTGCTCGGCATCATCGAGGACGCCGTCACCGGCCTGGCCGCCGCCCGCCGCTGGAAGGTCAACCCGGTCGGCGCGCTGGACCTGCTCCCGCAGCACACCGCCGACGTGCTCAAGCGCGCCGCCGAGGAGACCTCCGGGATCGACGGCATCACCGTCAACGTCGCGGTCGGCTACGGCGGCCGGCACGAGATCGCCGACGCCGTCCGCTCGCTGCTCCAGGAGCACGCCGGGCGCGGCACCCCGATCGAGGAGCTGGCGGAGATCCTGACCGTCGAGCACATCTCCGAGCACCTCTACACCGCCAACCAGCCCGACCCGGACCTGATCATCCGCACCTCGGGCGAGCAGCGGCTGTCCGGATTCCTGCTCTGGCAGAGCGCCCACAGCGAGTTCTACTTCTGCGAGGCGTACTGGCCGGCCTTCCGCAAGGTCGACTTCCTGCGCGCGCTGCGCGCCTTCGAGCAGCGGCACCGGCGGATGGGCCTCTGATCCACCGTCCGGTCGGAACGAACTCCGGCCGGAATGACCGCCGTAGGCCTGGCCTACCCGGCCCGCGCGCGAGGCCAAACGTTCACCGGCAATGATCCGTCAGTTCGCCAGGTGCGCGAATGCACCGCTCCCCGCCTGGGAATACTCCAGTCAGTCCGGCCCCGAGGCCACCGGGGCAGCGGGGGCCGGCTTGCCGCGGATGACGCAGGGTCATCCGCTCTGGAGGCCTAGTGGTCAGTTCCAAGAGCCGCCGGACACCAGACCGGCGCACGTACGTTCTCGACACCAGCGTGCTCCTGGCGGACCCGCTCGCCATGACCCGCTTCGAGGAGCACGAGGTCGTCCTTCCGGTGGTGGTCGTCACCGAGCTGGAGGCCAAGCGGCACCACCCGGAGCTGGGCTACTTCGCCCGCCAGGCGCTGCGGTTGCTCGACGACTACCGCATCCGCCACGGTCGGCTCGACGAGCCGATCCCGGTCGGCGAGCTGGGCGGGACCATCCGGGTCGAGCTCAACCACTCCGACGTCTCGATACTGCCGGTCGGTTACCGGGCCGGCGGCGGCGAGGCGGACACCCGGATCCTGGCGGTAGCCCGCAACCTGCAGGCCGAGGGCTACGACGTCACCGTCGTCTCCAAGGACCTCCCGCTGCGGATCAAGGCCAGCTCGGTGGGCCTGCTCGCCGAGGAGTACCGGGCCGAGCTCGCGATCACCTCCGGCTGGACGGGCATGTCCGAACTGCACGTCGCGGCCGACCAGGTGGACGCGCTGTTCACGGCGGGCCACGACGCGGCGGTGGACGTCGACGGGGCCGACGGGCTGCCGGTGCACACCGGGTTGGTGCTCACCTCGGAGCGCGGCCGGGCGCTCGGCCGGGTGACCGGCGACGGGCGGGTCCGGCTGGTGCGCGGCGAGCGCGAGGCGTTCGGGCTGCGCGGGCGCAGTGCCGAGCAGCGGGTGGCGCTGGACCTGCTGCTCGACCCGGACGTCGGAATCGTGTCGATGGGCGGCCGGGCCGGCACGGGGAAGTCGGCGCTGGCGCTGTGCGCGGGGCTGGAGGCGGTGCTGGAGCGGAGGCAGCACCGCAAGGTGATGGTCTTCCGGCCGCTGTACGCGGTCGGCGGTCAGGAGCTCGGCTACCTGCCCGGCTCCGAGGCGGAGAAGATGGGCCCCTGGGCGCAGGCGGTCTTCGACACCCTCTCGGCGGTCACCACCCCGGACGTGATCGAGGAGGTGATCTCCCGCGGGATGCTGGAGGTGCTGCCGCTGACCCACATCCGGGGGCGCTCGCTGCACGACGCCTTCGTGATCGTGGACGAGGCCCAGTCCCTGGAGCGCAACGTGCTGCTGACGGTGCTGTCCCGGATCGGCCAGGGCTCGCGGGTGGTGCTCACCCACGACGTGGCGCAGCGGGACAACCTCCGGGTCGGCCGGTACGACGGTGTGGTGGCGGTGGTGGAGAAGCTGAAGGGGCATCCACTCTTCGCCCACATCACCCTCACCCGCTCGGAGCGTTCGCCGATCGCGGCGCTGGTCACGGAGATGCTGGAGGACATCCACCCGTGAACTGCCCCTGATCGGGGCATAGTCGGACAATAAGGTCAACTTGCGGTGCGGGGCCCGTTCCTGACGGAGCGGGCCCCGTTCCCCTTTCGTCACGTCGGTCCGTTTCCGTCCGGAGAACTCCCCCACGGTGAATGTGACATGCGCCACGCAAGCGGGAATTGCGTCGACAGTGTCCGGTGCGGCATGGTGAGGGTTCTGTCAGGCCCCGCGTACGGCGCGGCAGGGCTTCCGGTCTCCGGAAGTCAGGCCCCGGAAGGTCCACCAACTCCGGTCGGTGGACGCACAATTGAAGACCGTTGAGCCGTACGCCGCCCGATTTCAACGCCCGGTCGCCTCACCTCGGCCGGACGCCGGGCCAGCACCTCCCGTGACCAGAGCACCCTGCGGAGGTCCGTGCCAAGGGGCATGTTGCGTCCGCACGGTCACGCGCGGGCGATGCTGGAAGGAATCCATGTGACTCGGATCTCGGTCCGGGGAGTTGCTGTGGCCTCCGCCACCGCCGTCACCGCTGTCGGTGCCGTCGTCGGCATGGCCTCGGGCAGCGAGGGCAAGACCACGCAGACGGTCGACGTCGCCGGCGCGACCCTGCTTGCCGAAGTCCCCTCCGGCGCCCAGGCGCAGGCCATCAGTGACAACATCGGCCAGCAGGCGTCCGCCCAGCAGGCCTCCGCCGACGCCGCGGCCAAGGCCGCCGCCGAGCAGAAGGCCGCCGAGGAGGCCGCGCGCCAGAAGGCCGCCGCGGACGCCCAGGCGAAGGCCGACGCCCAGGCCAAGGCCGACGCGGACAAGGCCGCCAAGGCCGCCGCCGACCAGCGTGCCGCGGCCGACGCCGCCGCCAACCGCTCCAAGGCGCGTTCGGCGATGGCCGCGGTGGACGACAGCGCGCCCTCGGTCAGCCCCGGCTCCGTCCAGGACATGGCCCGGCAGATCGTCGGCAACGACACCCAGTTCCAGTGCTTCAGCCAGATCGTGAAGCGCGAGAGCGGCTGGGACTACACCGCGACCAACAGCGGCTCCGGCGCCTACGGTCTGGTCCAGGCGCTGCCCGGCTCCAAGATGGCCTCGGCCGGTGCCGACTGGCGCACCAACCCGGCCACCCAGATCAAGTGGGGCCTCAGCTACATGAACAGCCGCTACGGCAGCCCCTGCGGCGCCTGGTCGTTCTGGCAGGCGCACAGCTGGTACTAGGAGGGCCCGCCGCCCCTCGGGCGGCGCACTCCGCACGGCCCCCGGCCGCTCGTCCCGTTCGACGAGCGGCCGGGGGCCGTGGCGTTTCCCCGGTCCGTCGGGGAAGGGCGGGCCGCGCCGCCCGGGCTGCGCTGACCAATGCGCCCACGGGCGGTGCGGTCCTGGGTGCGGACGCGGGGCGCGGGAAGGGGTCCTGGTTGCTTCCCGCACCGGCCGGTCCGCCGGCGGTTGGCTCGGTTGATATCGATCGAGGTCGATCGGTTGATCGATGGCTGGTCGATGGCTGGGCGATCGGCTGGTTGCTTCAGGGTGAGTGGGACGAGTGGGATGACCCGGTCGTCCCGTTCGGAGTCCTCCCCAGCGGTGCGTGGGCGAAACCCTGGGAAACATGGCGTTTTGTCCCACTTCGCGGAATGAAGCCATCGCGTCGAACGCCCCGGCGGGCGGACTCGCCCGGCGCCCGCCGGGTAGCGTCATCCCTGACGGCCGTGGCGGGACCCACGGCGTACCGCCGGACTCGGCGGGTCCGGCGGGGAAGCGGTGGTAGCGGGATGGCGCGGGGCGGAAAGGCCTTCAAGGCCGTGGCCAAGGGCATGGCCGTGGTGGCGAGCGCGGCCGCCGTGATCGAACGGCGCCGGCGCGCCGCGATGGCGGCCGACCCGCACGAGCTCCCCGTACCGGCCCTCGCCGAGGCGCCCGGGCCGGTCCCGGTGCCGCGCGCCGATCCCGCTCCGGCGGCCCAGGCCGTGACCACGGCGGTGGAGGAGTCCCCCGTCCCGGTGCCCGCGACGACGACCGCGCCGCCGGTCCCCGCCGCGCACGCCGGACTCGGCCGGGAGCACCACCCCGGCCGGCCCGCCACCCCCGCCGAGGCGGTGCCGTGGGGCCTGCGGGTCGCCGCCGAGTCGACCTGGCGGCTGCTGCTGCTCGGCGCGGCCCTGTACGTCCTCTTCTACGTCGTCGACATGCTGCGGCTGGTCGCCTTCTCGGTGCTGGCCTCGCTGCTGATCGCCGCGCTGCTGGAACCCTCGGTCTCCTGGCTGCGCCGGCACGGGGTGCCGCGCTCGCTGGCGGCAGGCGGGGTGTTCCTCAGCGGTCTGGCCGGGATCGGGCTGGTCGGCTGGTTCGTGGTCTGGCAGGTGTCCGCCAACCTGCCGGGCGTCACCAACCAGGCCAAGGACGGCATCAACCGGCTGCGGGACTGGATGGTCACCGGGCCGCTGCACCTGACCCAGCAGCAGATCAAGGACTTCGCCGACCAGATCACCAAGGCCATCACCACCAACACCGACCAGCTCACCTCGGTCTCGATCACCGGCGCGCAGATCGCCGTGGAGACCCTGACCGCGCTGCTGATGACCTTCTTCACCACCTTCTTCTTCCTCTACGACGGCGCGAGGATCTGGAACTGGGCGCTGCGCGGCCTGCCCCGGCAGTCCCGCTTCGCGATGGCCGGGGCCGGCCCGAAGGCCTGGACGACGCTCACCGCGTACGTGCGCGGCACCGTCTGCGTGGCCTTCATCGACGCGGTCTGCATCGGCATCGGCATCGACCTGCTGGGCGTGCCGCTGGCCATGCCGCTGGCCGTGATCATCTTCCTGGGCGCCTTCGTCCCGCTGGTCGGCGCCCTGGTCACCGGAACGATCGCGGTCCTGATCGCCCTGGTCACCCAGGGGGGGCCGTGGACGGCCCTGATGGTGTTGGTCGTGCTGATCGCGGTGATGCAGGTGGAGAGCCACATCCTCCAGCCGCTCATCCTCGGCCGGGCCGTCCGGGTCCACCCGCTCGGTGTGGTCCTCGGCGTCGCGGCCGGCGGGATCATCGGCGGCATCGGCGGCGCGGTGGTCGCCGTTCCGCTGATCGCCGTCACCAACACCGTGGTCGCCCACCTGCGCCGCCGCAACGAGGCCGGCCAGGCCGTCTTCACCGCCCTCGAAGCCGCCCGCGAAGCCGCCGAACGCACGGCGGCGACCCAGCCGGCAGGGGCCCAGTCGGCTGCGGCGACGGACTGACGAAGCGCGGACAGCACGGCGGTGAGGCCCGCCGCGACCGTCAGTCATGACGTCCGGCAGCCGTCGTGATCCGGCCGCCGTGTCCGCTGACGATCCGTCCGATGTTGTCGACCGAGGTGTGGTCGTCGTGGGGGCCGTCGTCCCAGTAGGACGAGTGCGCGGTGAAGTCGGGGGACCCGCCGTCCACGGCGAAGCGGTGGGCGCCGAAGCCGGAGCCGGCCGGGTCCCGGGTGTACCAGCCGAGGTGGGAGATGTGGTCCCAGGAGGCGGCGCCGACGTAGGTGTGATCGGCTCCCACCGAGAACTCCGAGGCGTGCCGAGCGCCGGTACCGGGGCTGCCAACCAGGATGACGTCGTCGGCCGCGAGTCCGGTCGGTTTCCTCGCGGCGAGGCCGACCAGGAGTGAACCGAAGCTGTGGCCCTCGGCCGTGACGTGGGCCGGTGCGCCCTGGTGCGTGACGCGTTGTCCCTCGAGGAACCTGCGATAGGCGTCGACGCCGCCCTGGGCGCGGCTCAGGTCGCCGGCTTGCCGGAAGCTGAGCGGCGCGTCGTACCCCAGCCAGGCGATGGATGCGGTGCTGCGGGTCGGGTCGGCGCGCTGGGCCGCGTCGTACACGGCCTTCGCCCGGTCCGCGTCACCGCCGCCGATCCGTTGCAGCGTGGTGTCCAGGCCGCCGACCAGGGAGGTGACGTCCTGGGCGGTGTCGGGGTTCCCGAAGGAGATGATGCCGCGCCCCTGTCCTTCTCCACCGATGCCGAGCAGGAGGACCGGCGGTTCCGTTCCGTCGGTCCGGCGCAGCCGCTCGGCGATCCTGCGGTACCCGTTCAGCTTCAGGTCATGGTGCGGGTCGGACGACGGCCCGCCCTTCTCGTACCTGGCGATGAGTTTCGGCAGGAGGATCCGGTTGGCCTGGTCCCTGGCGACGGCGGGGACGCCGTCGCGGTTGCCGACCAGGTCCGGATGCTCGTGGATGAGCCACTGCTGCCTGTCGGTGGGCAGGGCGTTCCACCAGGCGTTGACCTCGGTGGGCGGGGCATCGTCCTTCGGGACGCTGCCGAGCAGCAGGTCGTCCGGGGCGAGGGTGAGGTCGAGCTGGTCACTGACGGCGCAGACGGAGTCGAGGCCCGTGCCGTCCTGGGCGCGCTCGACGTAGTGCTGGAGCCGGGCGGCGAGGGCCTGATCGACGGTTCCGGCCTCGGTCAGTGCGGTCGAGATGCGGGTGGCGAGCGCTTCGGCGGTGCGCTCGCAGCTCTTCCGGTGTTCGGGGTCGTGCTGGTCGGCGTAGCTGCCGGGAGGCCAGGAGACGGCGCCGCGGGCGTCGACGGACATACCGGCCGTCCGCGCGTCGGTCAGTGCCGTGCGCAGTGCGGACTGGGCGAGGGCCAGCGCGTCGGCCCCGGCGCGGATGCTCCTGCCGATCTGCCCGAGCTCGCTGTGGGCGGCCTTCAGCTCGCTGGTGCTGCGGCGCAGTGCCGGGCGGGCCGCGTCGGCGCAGGGCCCGGACCAGCCGGCTGCCGCGATGCGGCTGTCGACGCCGTCGCGCCACTCGTCCACGTGCTGTCCGAAGGAGCCGTGCAGCTTGTCGTAGGCGTCTGCAGCGGCGTACAGGTGGCCGAGGTCGGTGTCGCGCAGTGTGGCGAGGTCCAAGCGGTCGCCCCTCAACCGAAGTGCAGGACGAAGTTCTGCGCCTGCTGTGCGGTCGGGCCCGCTGGAACGGTCCGGGTGTCCGGGCCGAACGCCGCGTTGATCCGCCGGTCGGTGCTCCCGTAGCCGAGGCCCGCGTCGATCAGGCCTCGGCCCTGCCGGCCCAGCGTGGTGTGCAGGTCCGTCAGCAGGGCGTTCCAGACGTTGGTGCAGGTGCCGAGTGCGATGCCGCACCGGAGCCCGGCCAGTCCGGCGGCGGACTGGTTCGAGACGTCGAGCAGTGCGTTGAGTTCGCCGGGGATCCGGCCGGCCGTTTCGACGGCGGTGCCCCCGGTCTGCCGGAGTTCGTCCGGGTTGGCACCAAAGCCCCCGCCGTTCTCAGGGTGGTCGGACACCGCGGTTCCCCTCGGACCGAATGTCGTGCACGGATCGCCCTGCACTGTAGCGGAGTCGAGCAAGGCCGCGGGGCGCGGAAACGCCGACGGGCCCCTCCGGCAAGCGGAGGGGCCCGTCAGGGATTACGGGGTGCGTCAGGCGTTGACGGCGGCGAGGGCGGCCTCGGAGTCGAGGACACCGGCCACGGCCTGCAGCACGGCGGCGATCTTCATCGAGGCCTGGATGACCTCGCGCTCGACGCCGGCCTTGCGCAGGACGGCCTCGTGCGAGTCGAGGCACTGGCCGCAGCCGTTGATGGCCGAGACCGCGAAGCACCAGAGCTCGAAGTCGACCTTCTCGACGCCCGGGGTGCCGATGATGTTCATCCGCAGACCGGCCCGCATCGTGCTGTACTCCTTGTCGGAGAGCAGGTGCAGCGTCCGGTAGTAGACATTGTTCATCCCCATGATCGCGGCCGCGCCCTTGGCCGCGGTGTACGCCTCCGGGGAGAGGTTGGCCTTGGCCTCGGGCTCCAGCTCGCGCAGCAGGCCGGGGCTGCGGGTGGCCATCGCGCAGGACAGCACGGTGCCCCAGAGCTGCTGGGCGGGGAGGTCGGAGTTGCCGATGACCGAGCCCAGGTTGAGCTTGAGGTCCTTGGCGTAGTCCGGGAGGGCGGCCTTCAGGTCGTCGAGAGCCATGGGTCAGCCCGCCAGCAGGGCCTGGGCGTCGAGGGTGTCCTCGCCCTTGTTCCAGTTGCACGGGCACAGCTCGTCGGTCTGCAGGGCGTCCAGCACCCGCAGGACCTCCTTGGGGTTACGGCCGACGGAGCCGGCGGTGACCATGACGAACTGGATCTCGTTGTTCGGGTCGACGATGAACACGGCGCGCTGGGCGGTGCCGTCCTCGCCCTCGACGCCGCAGGCGCGCATCAGGTCGTGCTTGATGTCGGCCAGCATCGGGAAGGGCAGGTCGCGCAGGTCCTTGTGGTCCTTGCGCCAGGCGTGGTGGACGAACTCGGAGTCGCCGGAGACGCCGAGGATCTGGGCGTCACGGTCGGCGAACTCGTCGTTCAGCTTGCCGAACGCGGCGATCTCGGTCGGGCAGACGAAGGTGAAGTCCATCGGCCAGAAGAAGACGATCTTCCACTTGCCCTCGTAGGTCTTGTGGTTGATGTCGGCGAAGGCGCTCGCGGCGTCCAGGTCGACGCAGGCCTTCAGGTCGAACTCGGGGAACTTGTCGCCGATCGTGAGCACGTTCGCTTCTCCAGAACATGAGACTGAGGGGATTTGTCCGGATTCCGGACACGAATCCACGATTCCACATCGTGGACTGATCAGGGAAATAGCTACACTGGATGTGTTTGATCGGAGATTGCTATCAGTACTGAATCGTCCGTGCCCAGGCCCGGCGTCCGCAGGGCCGCCGCCGCCAAACCCGAGCCGACTGTGGGGAGCGCCACAGTCCGAAGCCCGCGCACCCCGACGGTCGCCCAGCTCAGGGCCTTCGTCGCGGTGGCCGAGCACCGGCACTTCCGGGAGGCCGCCGCCGCGACCGGGACCAGCCAGCCGGCGCTGTCCGGGGCGGTCGCGGCGCTGGAGGAGTCGCTGGGCGCGCAGTTGGTCGAGCGTACGACGCGCAGGGTGATCGTCACTCCGCTGGGGGAGCGGGTGCACGAACACGCGCGCCGGGTGCTCGCCTCCCTGCAGGCCCTCACCGAGGAGGTCGAGGCCGCCCGTCGCCCGTTCACCGGGCCGCTGCACCTCGGAGTGATCCCGACCGTCGCGCCGTACCTGCTGCCCACCGTGCTGCGGCTGGTCCGCGACCGCTTCCCCGAGCTGGAGCTGCACGTCCACGAGGAGCGCACCCCCTCGCTGCTGGAGGGCCTGGCCGCCGGGCGCCTGGACGTCCTGCTGCTCGCGCTCCCGGCCGGCGGGGCCTCGCCGACCCGGGACATCCCGCTGTTCGACGAGGACTTCGTCCTGGTCACCCCGCCCGGGCACCCGCTCGCCGGGCGGATCGACGTCCCGCGCGACGCGCTGCTCGACCTGGACGTGCTGCTGCTGGAGGAGGGTCACTGCCTGCGCGACCAGGCCCTCGACATCTGCCGCGAGGTCGGCGCCGACCCGGCGGGCTCCACCACCCGGGCGGCGGGCCTGTCCACGCTGGTCCAGCTCGTCGCGGGCGGCCTCGGGGTGACCCTGCTGCCCGCCACCGCGCTGGACGTCGAGGCCGGGCGCACCGACCGGCTGGCCGCGGTGCGCTTCGCCGCCCCGGCGCCCGGCCGCCGGATCGGGCTGGCCACCCGCCCGGGCTCGGCCCGCAGCGCCGAGTACGAGCGCTTCGCCGCGGCGCTGCGCGAGGTGCTGGTCGAACTGCCGGTGCGGATCGTCGAGAGCTAGGGGGAGCTAGGGGGCCTGCCGGTCCCAGGGGCCGGCAGGCGAGGGCCTTACCGGCCCGCCGCCTCGCCGAGGCAGAGCCCGACCGTGGTCGCCACCAGCACGTCCAGGGCCTCCACGGTCTCCGGGTCGGGCCGCTCGCCCGGGTGGCGCCGGATGAGGTGGCGGGCCGTCAGTCCGTCGAAGCCGCTGAGGAAGTGGACGGCGATCCGGTCGGCGGGCGCGGCCAGGGTCAGTCCGTGGGCGGCCGCGAGGGCGCTGATCATCTCGGCGGCGGTGCCTTCGATCGCGTGCTGCAGCCCGAGCATGATCTCCCGCACGTCCGGGTCGCGCATCGCCAGCGTCGCGAACTCGCTCAGCAGCACGCAGCGCCCGTCCTCGCCGGTGGCGGCGTCCCAGAGCGCGAGCACCAGGGCGCGGACCTGTTCGCCGAACGGGCCGTCGCCCGGCGAGGCGGCGCGCACCTGGCCGATGAACTGGGCGGCGACCTCCTCGACGACGGCCCGGTAGAGGTCCTTCTTGGTGCCGAAGGTGTAGTGCACCGTCGCCTGTGCCACGCCCAGCTCGGCCGCGATCGCGCGGGTGCTGGCGGCGGAGACCCCTTCCCGGGTCATCAGGTCGATCGCGGCCCGGACCAGCTGCGGTCGGCGTTCGGAGGCGGGGACATGAGCCATCCCGCCAGGGTAGCGCCATGGTCGCCCAACTGGGTCGATCGATCTTGTCGCGCAACTTTGTCGCTAAACTTTGTCGCTGAACTTTGTCATTGAACTTTGTCACCTGACAAAGTTGGGTCTACCGTTGGACGGGTTCGCTCAGGCACCCGCCTGTCCGCCGACCGCACCGCGAGGGGTCAGACCTTGGCCACGTACCTGTACCGACTGGGCCGCCACTGCTTCCGGAGAAGGCGCGCCGTGCTGGCCGTCTGGATCGCGCTGTTGATCGCGATCGGCGGGGCCGCGGGCGCCTTCGCGGGCAAGACCAGCGACGAGTTCAAGGTCCCGGGCACCGAGGCGCAGGCCACCCTGGACCGGATCAAGGGCACCTTCCCGGAGCAGGGCCACGGCTCCGCGCAGGTGGTCTTCGCCGCCCAGGCGCCCGGCGGCATCGCCTCGCCCGAGGCGACCAGGGCGGTCGGCGAGGCCGTCGGCCGGATCGCCCACCTCCCCGGCGTGGCCGCGGCGCCCGACCCGTACGCCACCGGCGCGGTCTCCCCGGACGGGAAGGTCGCGATCGCGCTGGTCTCCTTCGACCACAAGCTCGCCGACGTCACCGACCAGCAGCGCGACGCGGTCAGGGCCGCCGCCGAACCGGCCCGCGCGGCCGGACTGGAGGTGGCCTTCGGCGGCGACGCGTACAACCGGTTCGCGCAGATCGAGGGCGGTTCCGAGGCGATCGGCCTGGTGGTGGCCGGGGTGGTACTGGTGATCACCCTCGGCACCCTGGTGGCCGCCGGGCTGCCGCTGCTCACCGCCCTGGTCGGCGTCGCCGTGGCCATGGCCGGACTGCTGGCGCTGACCGGCTCCTTCGAGATCATCACCACCGCGCCGGTGCTGGCGCTGATGGTCGGCCTCGCGGTCGGCATCGACTACGCGCTGTTCATCCTGTTCCGCTACCGCCGCCACCTGGACGAGGGCCTGGAGCCGGAGGAGTCCGCCGCCCGGGCCACCGCGACCGCCGGCAGCGCCGTCGTCTTCGCCGGCCTGACCGTGGTGGTGGCGCTCGCCGGGCTCGCCGTCGCCGGCGTCCCGTTCCTCACCGTGATGGGCCTGGCCGCCTCCGGCGCCGTCGTGGTCGCCGTGCTGGTCGCGATCACGCTGCTGCCCGCGGTGCTCGGCTTCACCGGCCGGGCGATCGACCGGCTGCCGATCTGGAAGCGGGCGCTGACCACCCACGGCAAGGTCACCATGGGCGAGCGCTGGGCCCGGTTCGTGGTCCGCCGTCCGCTGCCCGTCCTGCTGGTCGGCCTGGCCGGGCTCGGCGCCATGGCGGTGCCCGCCGCGAGCCTGAACCTCGGCCTGCCGGGCGGCGGCTCACAGGCCGTCGGGACCGACGGCCGGAAGGCGTACGACCTGGTCAGCGACGGTTTCGGCCCGGGTTTCAACGCGCCGCTGGTGGTGGTCGTGGACGCCCACGGCACCCCGCGGCCGGAGCAGGCGGTGCAGGGCGTGGCGGCCAGGCTGCAGGGGCTGACGGGCGTCCAGACCCTGCTGCCGCCGAAGGTCGACCGGGCCGCCGGCACCGCCCTGGTGCCGGTCATCCCGAAGACCGGCCCGGACGACGCGCACACCAGGGCGCTGGTCAACGAGATCCGCGACCAGCGCGCCGGGCTCGAGTCCGCGACCGGCGCGAGCATCGCCGTCACCGGCACCACCGCCGCCAACATCGACGTCTCCACCAAGCTCGGCCAGGCCCTGCCGCCGTTCGTCGCGGTGATCGTCGGCATCGCGCTGGTGCTGCTCGCGCTGGCCTTCCGCTCGGTGCTGGTGCCGCTCAAGGCGGTGCTGGGCTTCCTGCTCAGCATCCTGGCCTCGCTCGGCGCGGTGGTCGCGGTCTACCAGTGGGGCTGGCTGGACGGCCTGATCGACGTGCCCAAGGTCGGGCCGGTGGTCAGCTTCGTGCCGATCCTGCTGATCGGGGTGCTGTTCGGGCTGGCGATGGACTACGAGCTGTTCCTGGTCTCCGGGATGAAGGAGCGGTACGTCCACGGCGAGGCGCCGCGCGAGGCGGTCGTCGGCGGGGTGAAGGGCGGCGCCCGGGTGGTGACGGCGGCCGCGCTGATCATGATCTCGGTGTTCGGCGCCTTCGTCCTCGGCCACGACCCGATCGTCCAGCCGATCGGCTTCGCCCTCGCGGTGGGCGTGCTGGTGGACGCCTTCGTGGTGCGGATGGCGCTGGTGCCGGCCGCGATGGCACTGTTCGGCAAGGCTGCCTGGTGGTTCCCGAAGCCGCTGGAGAAGCTGGTGCCGAAGGTCGACATGGAGGGCGAGCAGCTGATCGCCCGGCTGGCGGAGCGGCGCGGGGAGGCGAAGCAGCCCGCCGGGGTCTGAGGCCCGGTTCGACGCGCCCGGTGGGACGTGGTCCCGCCGGGCGCTTTCAGGTCCCTACGGGCAGCCGCTGCTCGAACCAGACCACCTTGCCGGTGCCCAGCCGGGTGGCGCCCCAGCGGTCCGCGCACCGGGCCACTATCTGCAGCCCGCGCCCGCGTTCGTCCTCCGGACCGGTACGGCGCGGGCGCGGCAGCAGCGGGCTGTCGTCGCCGACCTCGCAGCGCAGCCGGGTGGTGCGCACCAGGCTGAGGGTGACCGGTCGGGTCGCGTGCTGGACGGCGTTGGTCACCAGCTCGCTGACCATCAGTTCGGTCGCCTCGCTCAGCTCGTCCAGCCCCCAGCGGCGCAGCGTGTGCGCGGCCAGCCGGCGGGCCCGGCCCGGCGTCTCGTTGCGCGGCTGGAGGTACCAGTGGGCGACGTCCCCGGCCGGGATCCCGTCGAAGCAGGCGCCCAGCAGGGCGATGTCGTCGCCGCGGTCGCCGGGCGGCAGGATCCGCAGCGCCTCCTGGCACAACTGCTCGGGGGACTGCCAGCGAGCGGCCGCGATCTTCGCGCGGAGCACCTCCAGCCCGTCGCTGAGCGGACGGCTGCGGGTCTCCACCAGGCCGTCGGTGAACAGCAGCAGCGCCGAGCCGGGCGGCGCGGGCAGTTCGACGGAGTTGAAGTCCACCCCGCCGACCCCGATCGGCGCCCCGGAGTCCAGCTCCACCAACTCGGCCGTGCCGTCCGGGCGGACCAGCACCGGCGGGACGTGGCCGGCGTTGGCCAGCACCACCCGGTTGGCGATCGGGTCGTACACCGCGTACACGCAGGTGGCCAGGTGCTGTTCGCGGCCGAGCCGCTGGGCCTGCTCGTCCAGGTGGTAGAGCACCTCGTGCGGCGGCAGGTCGAGCGCGGCCAAGGTCTGGGCGCTGGTGCGCAGTTGGCCCATGATGGCGGCCGAGGTGAGCGAGTGGCCCATCACGTCGCCGACGATCAGGGCGACCCGGTTGCCGGGCAGCGGCACCGCGTCGTACCAGTCCCCGCCGACCTGCGCGCCGCGCTCGCCGGGCAGGTAGCGCTGGGCGAGCCGGACGCCGTGCGACTGCGGCAGGCGCAACGGCAGCATGCTGCGCTGGAGTTCGTTGGCTATCTCCCACTCGCGGGCGTACCGCAGCGCGGTGTCCACGGCCAGCCCGGCCTGGGTCGCCAGGTGCGCGGCGGTCGCGGTGTCGGCCGCGTCGAAGGCCGGGCGGCCGGTGCGTTCAGGAGGCCGGCGGATCAGCACCAGCAGGCCGAGGACGGCCTTGCGGCCGCGCAGCGGCAGGGCGACGACCGAGGTGCCGGGGGCCAGCCGGGCCAGCCCGCGGGTGCCGTACAGCTCGCGCAGTAGCGCCTCGGTGCGCTCGGCGGCGGGCGTGCCGAGGACGGCCGACTCGGCGGGGCGGCGGCTCAGCAGGATGTGCGCCAGCGCGCCGCCGCGGGTGACCGGGGTGGCCGGGCCGGTGTCGGCGGTCGAGCGGGAGCCGTACCGGGAGCGGTGCCGGTCGTCCGCGCCGCTCTTGCGACCGCGGCGGCCGATCCGGGTGCCGGTGCTGTGGTGGATCCGCAGCTCCTCCGGGAAGCCGGGCTCGCGCTCGACGTTGGGCAGCGGGTCGCGCAGGTGGACGACGGCGGCGTCGGCGAGGGTCGGGACCAGCACCCGGCCGATGTTGCGCAGGGTCGCGGCCAGGTCGAGGGCGCTGTTGATCCGCCGGGTCGCGGCGTCGAGGTAGGCGAGGCGGTACGCCATCTTCTCCGCCGCCCCGTTCGTCGTCCCTTCCGCCGCCCTTTCCGTCGCCCCGGCGCGCTCCAGCCGGGCCGCCGGCGGCTTCGCCGGGACCGGTGGCCGGGCCGGGAGCCGGCGGCGCTGGCCCGGGACGGCGGACGGCGGCTCCGCCTCGGTCTTGAGCTGGTCGCGCACGGCTGCCTGTCCTGGATTCGGTGTGGTCTGGTCGGTGGAGTGCTTCTGGTCCTGTGGTCGGTCAGCCGACGCGTCGACAGCACAGGAACAGCTGTTCCTCCGGCGGCAGCGTGGTACTGGCCGGCGCGTACGGATGCCCCGAGCACTCCTCGACGGCGAAACCGGCGGCGACCAGAACCCGTTCCAGATCCTCCCTCAGATACCCACTGATCCGCAGCTCTCTGCCAAGGAACGGAAGCGGAACGTGATCCAAGTCCGCCTCGACCATACCGAGCGCCAGCAGTCCACCCGGCCGCAGGAGTTCGCGCAGGCGCTTCAGTACGGTCGGGATCTCGTCCTGCGGCAGCAGGATCAGCGAGAAGAACGCGGTGACGGCGGCGAAGGAGCCCCGGCCCGCCGGGCCCAGCGCGGGCGCGCCCCAGACCCGGTCGGCGCGCTCGGTGGCCAGATCGTACAGGTCCATCCGGTGGAACTCGGCCGGACAGGGGCCTTCGGTTCGCGCCTGACGGGCCAGCGTGACCATCGCGTCCGAGAGGTCGATCCCGGTCACCCGCAGCCCGCCGGCGGTCAGCTGGCGCACGGTCGGCTCGCCGGTGCCGCAGCCCACGTCCAGCACCCGGGCGCCTGGTTCGAGCGCGTCGAGCAGCCGCCGCCGGCACTCCAGCTGCCCGTCCTTGGCGGGGAACGCCTCGCCGTACCCGGCGCCGATGGTGTCGAAGGCGACCGCCTGCAGGGCCCGTGCCGCCCGGCGTCGTCGCACGTCGGGGCCGTCGTCGCCGGCGTCCTCGCCGACGGGGAACGCGTCGGATATCTGTCCGGTCGTCACGTTGAGGGGCACCCTTCCACCCGTGGCCTCCGGTGGGCTCCTCCGCAGCCTCCTGGGCCGCTGCCGGTGGCGGTACGTCACGCTCCCCGCATCACACAGACGGCCTGCACCCCGACACGTTGTCGGCAGACACTCGTGTGCGTACTGGCATCTGAGAATATGCGTGATCACTGCGCCATGGGGTCCGTTTCCGGCCAACTCGTCGTGCTCGGGCCGATGTGGCCCGGCCCGCGGAAGCACTCCGGTGCGGGCGGGGTGGTGCGCGGGGCGCCGCACGCCGGATTCCGCGCCGGGGTGGCGGCGCTGACCTGCGGTTTCACCGGTCCGCAGGCTGACAATCGGACGTTTATCGAACGTCAATCGGCGGGGTGCACAGTTGGATCCAGCGCCGGGGAAGCGTTGAGGGCGCTCCCGCAGCCGGGGGGCTGCGGGGGCGCCGACGCGCTGATCGGGGGAGGTGCTCCGTCGGGGGGCGGAGGCCTCAAGGCGCGGGGGGAGAAGAGAAGGGCTCGGTGTGCTGTCGGGAGATGAGGTCCGCCACGGGGGAGGCCTCCGGCACACCGAGCCGCGTGAAGATCGCGTGCGCCTCCTGGAGACAGGCGAGGCCACGCGCCGGCTGGGCGAGGGCGAGCAGTGCCTCGCCCAGGGCGGCATTGGCGAGGCCCTGGCAGTAGGCGGAGTCCAGCTCCTGGGCGATCGCGAGTGACTCGCCGGCGGCCTCGGCGGCCTCGGCCGGCTGCTCGGCGACGAGCAGGGCGGAGGCGAGACGGGCCAGGGTGTAGCCCTCCCAGAGCGGGTTGCGCTGGGACTGGTAGAGCTGGTGGGCCTCGCGCAGGTGCGGGACGGCCTCGGCGCCGGGGAGCACCACGCCCAGTTGGTAGAGGGTCTGGGCGAGCAGCGGGCCGTTGTTGGACTCCCGTGCTGCCGCGACGCCCTCACCGGCGGACTTGACCGCCGTTTCGGTCATGCCGAGCCGGTGCTGCACCCGGGCGATGTTGCTGATCAGCCTGGCCTCACCGATGGCTGTACCTACCTGCCGGTTGATGGTGAGGGCCTGTTCGAGGAACGGCAGGGCCTCAGCCGGACGGTTGCCCACGCTCAGAATCACGCCCAGCATGTTGGCCGTAGCCAGGAGTAGGACGGTTGGGTCGTCCGCTGTCTGGTGGTCCAGGCTCTTGCGGAAGGACAGCTCTGATCCCTGGAAGTCGCTGGTAACGGACTGCAGGTTACCGAGGGCGAAGTGCACCCGAGCGAGCACAGCGCTGTCTCCCCGGTGCTCCGCCTCGCGGCCGACGGTTTCCAGGATCTGCCGCACCTGGTGGCCGTGGGTGGGGTCCGGTCCCAGGTTATACAGCATGATCAACAGGTCGATCGCCGCGTGCTGCGAGGCGCGGGGGCCGTTCGCCGCCGCAGCTGTGGCGCTGAGCAGCAGGGCTCCCTCGGTCCGGAGCCAGTCCTGAGCGGATCCGCTGGTCGGCAGCCCGATTCCCGGTGAGGAGGGCGTGGTCAGCAGCTCCGGCTCCGCATCCTCCGGCTCGATGGTTCGGGCCGCGTTGCGGACGGTCGGGATCAAGAGGTCGAGCAACCGCAGTACAGCCCGCTCCTGTTCCCCGGTGTCCCCGATCCGCTCGTTCTTCCGCTGCGCGTAGAGCCGGAGCAGGTCGTGGTAGCGGTAGCGGCCAGGGGCGAAGCACTCCAACATATTCGCCTCGACCAGCGTCTCGGCGAGGTCCTCGGCCGTGTACTCGTCCACGCCGAGCAGCGCCGCGGCGGCCGCCAGCGGGATGTCGGGTGAGTCGATCAGGGCGAGCAGCCGAAAGGCGCGGGCCTCGTCCACGGACAGCTGTCCGTAGCCGAGCCCGATGGTGGTCTCCACGGCGAGGTTGCCGAGTTGGAGTTCGTCCAGGCGCCGCCGCTGGTCCGCTAACCGACTGGCCAGGTCGGAAACGCTCCAGCGCGGGCGGCTGGCCAGTCGGGCTGCGGCGATGCGGACAGCCAGCGGGAGGAACCCGCAGGCGGTGACCACCTTCATGGCCGCCTCCAGCTCGGCTGCGACGCGGTGTTCACCGACGATGGCCGAGAATAGCGAGAGTGCCTCGTCCGGCGTCAGCTCCTCGACGTCGAACAGTTGGGCGCCCGGGATGCCGGCCAGCCGGGATCGGCTGGTAGCGAGCACGGCGCAGCCGGAGACGCCGGGAATGAGCGGCCGGATCTGGTCGGCGTCCCGTGCGTTGTCGAGCAGGATCAGCATCCGTCGGCTGGCGAGCAGCGAGCGGTAGAGCGCGGCGCGCTGTTCGAGCGAGTCGGGGCTCTCGGTGACACCGAGCGCGTGCAGGAAGTCGCCCAGGACGACCACCGGATCCGCGGGCGAGGCGCCCGCTCCGCGCAGGTCGACGTAGAGCTGACCGTCCGGGAACTCGGCACGGACGCGGTGGGCGACGTGGACGGCGAGGGTGGTCTTGCCGACCCCGCCGATGCCAGCCAGGGAGGTCACCACCACGGCCTGGCCGGTGGCGTTCATCAGTACCGTCGAGAGGTCGCCCACCAACTTCGACCGGCCGCTGAAGTCCGAGACGTCGGCGGGGAGCTGCGCCGGAGCAGGGCGTGGGCTCGGGCCGTCCTCGCGGGCGGCGAGGGCGGGGACCGTCGGGAGGGTGAGCGTCGGATCGGCCGCGAGGATGCGGTTGTGCATCGCGGACAGGCCGGTGCCCGGCTCGACCCCGAGTTCCTCGATCAGGAGCTTGCGGGTGTCGGTGTAGACGCCGAGCGCCTCGGCCTGGCGCCCGCAGCGGTACAGCGCCAGCATCAGCAGTTCGCGCAGGCGCTCGCGCAGCGGGTGCTCGGCCGTCAGGTTGTTGAGCTCGAGGACGATCTCGGCATGCAGGCCGATGTCGAGGGCGGCGGCGCACAACTCCTCAGCGGCGGCGACCTGGCGCTCCGCCAGCCGCAGCCTCTGGGCGTCGGCGTAGGGGCCGGGGATACCGGTGAGCGGACGGCCGCTGAACAGGTCCAGTGCCTGTGCCAGCAGTCGGTGTGCCTCGCGCTTGTCACCCGAGGCGCGGGCCGTCGCGGCCTCGGCGGAGAGCCGCTCGAAGACCGAGAGGTCGAGGGCCTCGCCCGGAATGCGCAGGGCGTAGCCGTCGGCGACCGAGACCAGTAGTTCGGCGGGGCGACGCACCTCCCGCTGGGGCTCGATGACCGCGCGCAGGCGGGAGACGTACGTGCGGAGGGCGGCCACGGCCTGGGTCGGAGGCCGCTCGCCCCAGAGCGCGTCGACCAGGTCCTGGGTCGTGACCGGCCGTCCGGAATGCAGCAGAAGAGTGGTCAGAACGGCCTGTTGCTGGGGGGAGCCGAGGGAGAGGGGTTTCCCGTCGAGCCAGGCCTGGACCGGGCCGAGGACTTGGAAGCGCAGCGCAGGGGCCTGCGGCGTCTCCCGAAACTCCATGAAGTCCCCCGATGGCCTGTGGTGTCGATTCCGTGAAACGGCGCTCGGCGGTCCGCCACGGTGCTTCAGCTTAGGCGGAGGCCCGACTCCGCCGGACGGCACCGCAAGCCGCACGATGTTTATCGGACATTTAATCAACCTTACGATACTGTCCCCGCGCCCGCGCCACGGAGGTCGGGCTGGACACATTTGATGACCGAAAGGCGGCCGCCCAATGGCCAATGACCAGAGCGAGACCCCGGTGCCGTCGACGCCGCAGAACGCGACGCAGACCAGTGCCCCGGCCGCCGCTGTGGAGGCGGGCAAGGCTGTCGAGGGCGCGGTGGCCGCGTCCTCGGGCCCGGCCGGGTACACCGCGCCGACCGATGCCGACAAGACCGCGTTCGAAAACGGCCCGTTCGGTGACGAGGGCGAGTACATAAACGAGCCCGCCGCGCCGGGCAAGGGCGAGACGGATGGCCCGCTCGAGCCGCTGAACGTCATCGGCGGCCACCCGTAAGCAGCCTTCGCCGAGTGCCCCCGCGCCCCCGTCCGGGCGCGGGGGCACTGTCGTGATGTGCGCGCCAATTCGTGTGCGGGTCCATCGGTGGCCGATTCCGGCCCTCGGCGCACGCGTGGTGACCGGGTTCACCCGTAACGTGCCCGGCGGAACCCCCGGGGGCGTTCCGGAATTCCGGATTCACCGGGGATTACCGGCGCCCCGAATGCCATGGTTTGCGTGGGTTCGCCGCAATTACCGGGGCTGATCGCATTCAGCCGAATCGCGGGGCTCGGTGGCCGGTGAGACGTGGTTCGGTTCGGCCGTCCATTCGCGGCCGCCGTGCTCGGGGCGCAGGTAGTGCTCGCCGCCGATGGTGTCCATGTAGATGCCGGTGCGTCCGGTTCTCCGGTCGAGGACGAGTTCACCCACGTGCGGCCGGTAGGCCGGGGCGTTGCGCTGTCGGATGGTCACCGCACTGCTCCTTCGCTCCGTCGGCGACTGGCAGACATCTCTAGAGAAGCTAATATCTCTAGAGATGTCAACGGTCGTATCTCCTTACTACCGACCGCGGGCGCGCCTACGATTTGTCCGAGGGAGAGGGAGCGGCGATGACCGGCAGCAGTGGCGACAAACGGCCCAAGTACCAGCGGATCGCCGACTCCCTGAAGGCGGCCGTCGACGCCGGCCGCTACCGCGCGGGCGACCGGCTGCCCGGCGAGAACGACCTGATGGACGAGTACGGCGTGGCCCGGATGACCGCCCGCCAGGCGCTGGGCGTGCTGCAGAGCGAGGGCATCGCGGAGGCCCGCAAGGGCGCGGGGGTGTTCGTCCGGGACTTCCGGCCGCTGCGTCGACGCGGCATCCAGCGGCTGGCGCAGGGGCAGTGGGGTTCCGGTCGGTCGATATGGTCCGCGGACATCGACAACCGCAGCCTGGTGGTCGACCAGGTGTCGGTCACCGAGCAGGGCGCGCCCGAACACGTGGCCCGGGTGCTCGGGGTGGAGCCGGGCGTCCCGATGTGCGTGCGGCACCGCCGCTTCGTCCTGGACGGCAAGCCGGTGCTGCTCTCCATTTCCTACCTGCCGGCCGTCCTGGTCGCCGGCACCGCGATCACCCGCGAGGACACCGGTCCCGGCGGCACCTACGCCCGGTTGGCCGAGCTCGGCGCCAAGCCCGT
Source organism: Kitasatospora sp. NPDC001683 (assembly GCF_053596495.1). NCBI lineage: Bacteria > Bacillati > Actinomycetota > Actinomycetes > Kitasatosporales > Streptomycetaceae > Kitasatospora > Kitasatospora sp. NPDC001683. The sequence continues at coordinate 109,471 of NZ_JBSFGK010000004.1, read as the reverse complement.
GCACTTCCGCGAGGAGGTCCGCTCCCGGATGCCCGCCGCCGAGGAGGCCGCCCGCCTCGAACTCTCCGCCGGCACCCCGGTCATCCTGATCTGCCGCACCGCCTTCGCCGACGAGGGGCAGGTCGTCGAACTCAACGAGATGATCCTCGACGCCGCCTCCTACGTCCTGGAGTACGACTTCGACGCATGAGGCGGGCCGAGGTCGTCAGTGGCTCGGATCCGCCAGTGCTTCCGGCTCTTCGACGGCCCTCGCCACCCCGGGGCGGTCGGCTCCGTCGCGGGCGACGGCAGCCGTGAGCCGTTCGGCGTTGGCGGGCGAGCGCAGCAGGTAGTCGGCCTCCTGCCAGGAGGCGAGGCCCGAAGCCGCTTCGCGCAACGCCCGCTTGCAGGCCTCGTGGACCCGGATGGTCGGCTCGAACTGACCTGCGGCGGCCCGCCGGGACAGCTTCTCCAGGGCCTCCAGCCGCTTCCGGCGGACAACAGCGTCGTCCGCCATGTCCTTCGCCGTCTCCATGGAGGGCACGGTATTCACGTTCGCAGCTCGCCTGCACATGGAACCGCCCCGGCCGCGAGGGGCGGCCGGGGCGGTCCGGGGGCGTGCGGGAGCGTTCCGCCGGGCGGCGGCTACTCCTTGGAGCGGATCCGCAGGTTGGTGATCAGCGGGCCCTCGGTGGTCTCGCGGAAGAAGTCGTTGCCCTTGTCGTCGACGACGATGAAGGCCGGGAAGTCCTCGACCTCGATGCGCCAGACGGCCTCCATGCCGAGTTCGGCGTACTCCAGCACCTCGACCTTCTTGATGCAGTCCTGGGCGAGGCGGGCGGCCGGGCCGCCGATGGAGCCGAGGTAGAAGCCGCCGTGCGCGGCGCACGCGTCGGTGACCTGCTTGCTGCGGTTGCCCTTGGCGAGCATGACCATGGAGCCGCCGGCGGCCTGGAACTGGTCGACGTAGGAGTCCATCCGGCCGGCCGTGGTGGGGCCGAAGGAGCCGGAGGCGTAGCCCTCGGGGGTCTTGGCCGGGCCGGCGTAGTAGACCGGGTGGTCCTGGAGGTACTTGGGCATGCCCTCGCCGGCGTCCAGGCGCTCCTTGATCTTGGCGTGGGCGATGTCGCGGGCGACGACCAGCGTGCCGGTGAGCGAGAGCCGGGTCTTGACCGGGTACTTGGACAGCTCGGCGCGGATCGCGGTCATCGGCTGGTTGAGGTCGACGCGCACCACGTCGTCGTCGAGGTGTTCGTCGGTGGTGTCCGGCAGGTACTTCGCCGGGTCGGTCTCCAGCTGCTCCAGGAAGACGCCCTCGGCGGTGATCTTGCCCAGCGCCTGGCGGTCGGCGGAGCAGGAGACGGCCATCGCGACCGGCAGCGAGGCGCCGTGGCGCGGCAGCCGGACCACGCGCACGTCGTGGCAGAAGTACTTGCCGCCGAACTGGGCGCCGATGCCGATCTTCTGGGTCAGCTCGGTGACCTTGGCCTCCAGCTCGAGGTCCCGGAAGCCGTGGCCGGTCTTGGCGTTGCCGGAGGTCGGCAGGTTGTCCAGGTAGTGCGCCGAGGCGTACTTGGCGGTCTTGAGCGCGAACTCGGCGCTGGTGCCGCCGATCACGATGGCCAGGTGGTACGGCGGGCAGGCGGCGGTGCCGAGCGAGCGGATCTTCTGCTCGAGGAACGAGAGCATGCTCGCCTCGTTCAGGATGGCCTTGGTCTCCTGGTACAGGTACGACTTGTTGGCGGAGCCGCCGCCCTTGGCCATGAACAGGAACTTGTACGCGTCGCCGTCGGTGGCGTACAGCTCGATCTGGGCCGGCAGGTTGTTGCCGGTGTTCTTCTCGTCCCACATGGTCACCGGGGCCATCTGGGAGTAGCGCAGGTTGAGCTTGGTGTACGCGTCGTACACGCCGCGCGCGATGGCGGACTCGTCCGCGCCGGAGGTCAGCACGTTCTGGCCGCGCTTGCCCATGACGATCGCGGTGCCGGTGTCCTGGCACATCGGGAGGATGCCGCCGGCCGAGATGTTGACGTTCTTCAGCAGGTCGAGCGCGACGAAGCGGTCGTTGGGGCTGGCCTCCGGGTCGTCCAGGATGCGGCGCAGCTGGGCGAGGTGCGCCGGGCGCAGGTAGTGCGAGATGTCGTGCATCGCCTCGGCCGTGAGCAGGCGCAGCGCCTCGGGCTCGACCTGGAGGAAGGTGCGGCCGCCGGCCTCGAAGGTGGAGACACCCTCGGCGGTGAGCTTGCGGTACGGGGTCGGGTCAGCGCCCAGGGGGAGCAGGTCGCTGTACTCGAAGTCTGGCGTGGGAGCCATCGGGGCGGTCCTTAGTGTCCAGTTGGTCCGGCTGCGTCGGCGAAGCACCATCCAGGGTAAGACCCGGTCGTGGTGGGCATGCGGACAGGTCAGCCTTGCTCGAGTGCTCCCCCAGGCGAAGGCGGGGCCCGCCTTCGCCTGGGGGATTTCTGGCTCGTGCTGCGTGGTCGCCCTACGGGCGGCCACGTCCTGCGCGCTCAACCCCAGCCGGGTTCAGACCTGCCCGGTGGAGCATCACGTGGGCGGAGTTCTTGTCTCTCGGAGACGAGGCGCCGCACGCGGTACAGGTGTAGGTGCGCATTCCCAGCGGCAGTGCGTGCTTGGCTCTCGCTCCGCAGTGCGCGCAGTCCATCGTTGTGTGCGCGGGGTGGATCAGGTGCACGGCCCTGCCGTGCTTGCGGCCCATCTCGATCAAGGCCGTCTTGGTAGCGCCGATGGCGGCGTCAGCGGCCTTTTTGGCCATGGAGGTCGTGGCGAGGAACTTCGGTCGGAAGTCCTCCACTGCGATGTGGTCGTGGTCCCGGACAACGGTCTTGGCCCACTTGCGGGCGGTGTCCTGGCGCTGCCGGGCGACCTTCTTGTGCAGCTTCGCGGCCTGCCGTCGCGCCTTGCGATAGCCCTTTGACTGGGCCTCTCCCTTCGGCCGTTCGCGGCGCTTCATCTGCCGCTGGTGCTTCGCGAGCCGCTGCGCGGCCTTCTTGCCGTGCTCGGCGTGTGGGAGATCGTGCGCGTCGGATGTGGTGGTGGCGATCTCCTTGACGCCCCAGTCGATGCCGATCACCGCTCCTGTCCTGGGCAGCGGTTCGGCGGTCGCGGGGACGACGAACGAGGCGTACCAGTGCCCAAGGTGTCCTGGTACACGCGAACCGAGGACGGCTGGGCGGGCAGATCCCGCGACCACACCACCGTCAGGACGATCCCGCCCGCGAGGTGCGGACGGCCGTCCTGGAGGCGGAAACCGCGCCGGGTGTAGTTCAAGCTCGGCAGGGCTTCACGCTTCTTCTTCGGCTTCGGCATCCCCGCCCGGCGGTGCACCGGCAGCCGGTCCTTGATGTCCTTCTGCGCCTTCGCGCGGGACTTCGCGAAATCCCGGATGATCTGCTGCTGCGGTACCGAAGCGCCCTCGCGCATCCACCCCATGGCGGCGCGGGCCTCGGTCAGCATCTTGTCCAGCTCCGCCGGTCCGCAGGTCACCTTCAGCGCACCATCGAGCCGGGTGCGGTTGGCGATGTGCCGCTGCCGGGACTTGGCCACGCACTCGTTCCACACCCACCGGCACCTGCCCCACTCCGCTTCGAGCGCGGCACGGGCGGTGGCGGACACGCGCAGGCGGTAGGCGTACCGGGCATGCCCGGCATCCTCCACGGTTTCCTGCCGCGCTTCCATCATGTCCTCGAAACACCGTGATCCGCTTTGCTCTCAGGCTTCCCTAAGGCTTGCACACGCGACTGACACTTCCTCCGGTTGTCAGGTGACCTGGCTCACTTGGGCGACAGTGCGAGCGACTAGGCTTGGCTCGTGGACAACTCGCCGTCGCAGGACGACCTGGGGCAGCCGCCGGTGCCGGCTCCCGTGCCCCTGACGAAGCCCGAACTCAAGCCCCAGCCCGAGACCAAGCCGCAGCCCTCGCACGCCCCGGTGGCGGAGGCGGAGATGCGGGTCTCGGACGCCGACCGCGAGCGGATCGCGGAACTGCTGCGGGACGCCTACGCCGAGGGTCGCCTGGACGCGGAGGAGCACGCGGAGCGGATCGAGGCCGCGTACGCCGCCAAGACCTTCGGTGACCTCGTCCCGCTGACCCGGGACCTGCCCGCGCACCGGTCGGTCTCCTTCGACAAGTCGCCGCTGGGCGCCCATGAGCCCGCCCCCGCACCGGCCCGGCCGCTGCCGCCGGCGCGGCAGGAGGCCCCGTCGGTGGTGGCGGTCTTCGGCGGCGCGGCCCGCAAGGGCCGCTGGCGGGTCGGCTCGCACCTGACGGCCTTCACCGCGTTCGGCGGGGTGGAGATCGACCTCACCGACGCCGTCTTCGAGTCCCCCGAGGTGGAGATCACGGTGACCGCGATCTTCGGCGGGGTGGAGATCCGGGTGCCGGAGAACGTGAGCCTGCTCGGCTCCGGGGTCGGCGTCTTCGGCGGGTTCGACGTCCGCGAGCAGACCGCGGCCGACCCGTACGCTCCGGTCGTGCGGGTCAAGGGCGTTGCCCTGTTCGGTGGTTGCAACGCCAAGCCGCGCCGGGGCAAGAAGCTCAAGGAGTGGGTGCGCAAGCAACTCGGTACGGAATAGCCCGAATTGACCTGCCGAGTGCCCGGCCCGGGATCAACTCCCGGCCGGGCACTCGGTGTTGTGCCCGGTGCACTCCGTAGTCGATTGCGTGCAGTGTGCATGAATCGCGGCCGGACGGGGTAGTTCCTTCCGCACATCGCTTCTCGTGCGGCTGTGCACCGGAGGCGGCCCAGTGGCCGTCCCGGGCGTTGGACAGCGGGGGCTCGCAGCCGGGCGGGGGAGCGGGGTTCCCCGTGTCCGAGAGCCTCGTCAGGAGTACGGCCGTGCTGCATCCGATCGAGTCCCGCACCACCTCGCCAGTCGCCGCCGCGCAGTTGCTGGAGCGCCGTCCGGCCGTCCGCCCCCAGCCGCAGCCCCCGGGCGGCGCGGCGGGCGCGGCCGCGGGCGAGGACAATCCGTGGCACACCGGTGCGGCCTGTCGGCGGGACGAGGCGGGGCTGTTCTTCGCGCCCTCGAAGGAGCCGACGGCGGCCCGGCTGTCGCGGGAGGAGCAGGCCAAGCAGGTGTGCGCCCGCTGTCCGGTGCTGCTGGAGTGCCGTGAGCACGCACTGGCCCAGCCGGAGCCGTACGGGGTCTGGGGCGGGCTGACGGCCGCCGAGCGGCGGGTGGTGCTGGCCCGGCGCCGCCGCCGGGACGCGGAGCTGCGCGAGGCGGCCCGGGTGGCCACGGCCGGGCGCCGGATAGCCGGCTGACGGCGGGCCGAAGACTGGTCCGAAGACTGGTCCGAAGGCCGGCCTGAAGACCGGCCCTGACTGGCTCGAAGGTAGGCCCCAACCGGCCCGCGGCCCGGGCCGGCGCGGCCGGCCGGCTGGAAAAGCCTCGCGGCCTCGGCGGAGGGGGATTCCGCCGAGGCCGCGTGGTGAGCCGGTCGCGTCCGGGTCAGTTGGCGCGGTCGAAGTCGATCGCGCTGTAGGCCCGCAGCTTCGACAGCTTGTGGACGGAGTTGATCTCGCGGATCGTGCCGCTCTTGGAGCGCATCACCAGCGAGCTGGTGGTGGCGGTCTCCGAGCGGTAGTGGACGCCGCGCAGCAGCTCGCCGTCCGTGATGCCGGTGGCGACGAAGAACACGTTCTCGCCGCTGACCAGGTCGTCGGTGGTGAGCACCTGGTCCAGGTCGTGCCCGGCGTCGAGGGCCTTCTGCCGCTCGGCGTCGTCCTTGGGCCACAGCCGGCCCTGGATCACGCCGCCCATGCACTTCATCGCGCAGGCCGCGATGATGCCCTCCGGGGTGCCGCCGATGCCCATCAGCAGGTCGACGCCGGTGCCCTCGCGGGCGGCCATGATGGCGCCGGCCACGTCGCCGTCGGAGATGAACTTGATCCGGGCGCCCGCCTCGCGGATCTCCCGGACCAGGCCGTCGTGGCGCGGGCGGTCGAGCACGACCACGGTGACGTCCTCGACGGCGCTGCCCTTGGCCTTGGCGACCCGGCGGATGTTGACGGCCGCCGGGGCGGTGATGTCGACGAACTCCGCGGCCTCCGGCCCGGCCACCAGCTTGTCCATGTAGAACACGGCGCTGGGGTCGAACATGGTGCCGCGGTCGGCGACGGCCAGCACCGCCACCGCGTTGTTCATGCCCTTGGCGGTCAGCGTGGTGCCGTCCACCGGGTCGACCGCGACGTCGCACTCGGCGCCGGTGCCGTCGCCGACCCGCTCGCCGTTGTACAGCATCGGGGCTTCGTCCTTCTCGCCCTCGCCGATGACGACCACGCCGTTCATCGAGACGGTCGAGACGAGGGTGCGCATCGCCTTGACGGCGGCACCGTCCGCGCCGTTCTTGTCGCCCCGGCCGACCCACCGGCCGGCGGCCATCGCGGCCGCCTCGGTGACCCGGACGAGCTCGAGCGCGAGGTTCCGGTCCGGAGCCTCGGGCGCGACCTCCAGGGCGCTGGGAAGGTGGTGCGGGTACTGCGTGGTCATCGTCGTTACCTCTCTGTACGCGACGGCCAGTGAGCGCCCGACTACTGCCTGGTCGAACGCCGTGGTGAGGGTGATGCGATCGTATCTGCCCACGAGATGACTGTCTGTGGCGCGGGTCGCCACCCTGTGGCGAAATGCACTGCTTCGTCCTGCTTCACCCGGACGTGCACACCCCGGGTGGCCCCGCCGGAATGTGGATGAGTCACCATGTGGGGGTGGCTGCAGAGAGCAAGGGCATGAGGGGTCGGCAGACCGTACGGGACATGGTCCTGTCGATGCTGGCGGTCGGTTTCGTCGTCTGGATCGGTTACCTGTTCCTCCCGCACGACGCGGACAGGGACCCGGTGCACGTGGTCGAGTACAAGGTGGCGGCGGCCTCGGCGAAGCGCGCCGCGCCCTACCCGCTGCTGTCCCCGGACGGGCTGTCCGACAAGTGGCGGGCGACCTCGGTCAGCTACACGCCGGCCGACCTGAACGGCGGCAAGGGCAACGCCTGGCACCTGGGATTCGTGACGCCCTCCGGCCAGTACGCGGCGGTCGAGCAGGCCGACGTCCCGCGCGACAAGCTGCTCGCCGACAAGGTCGCGGGCGCCCAGCCGGACGGCAGCTCGGACGCCGCCGGGCACACCTGGGAGCGGGTGCAGGGCGACAAGGCCCGGGCGCTGACCGCCCAGAGCGGCTCGGCGACCACCCTGGTCACCGGCACCGCCTCCTACCAGGAACTCGCCGAGCTGGCCCAGGCGCTCAAGTAAGGCCGGCCCCCGGCAGGCATGCGGAAGGGCCCGCACCGGACGAACCGGTGCGGGCCCTTCGCCGTCGCGGAGTGCGATCAGATCGTGGTGTGCGCTCAGATCGTGGTGACGACCTGCTCGTACGCCAGGCGCGGGGAGCGGTCGAACCAGGCGTCCTCGCCCGGCTTGCCGATGTTGACCACGGCCAGCACCGAGTGCTCGCCGTCGCCGAAGAACTCCTTGTCGATGCCCTCGGCGTCGTAGCCGGTCATCGGGCCGGCGGCCAGGCCGGCGGCCCGCACGCCGACGATGAAGTAGGCGGCCTGCAGGGCGCCGTTCAGCTTGGCGGACTGCTCGCGGACGGCGCGCTCCGCGAAGAACACGTCCTTGGCCTGCGGGAAGTGCGGGAACTGGGTCGGCAGCTCCTCGTGGAACTCGTTGTCCGCGGCCAGGATGGCGACCAGCGGGGCAGTGGCGGTCTTGGCCTTGTTGCCGTCCGCCAGGTGCTGGACGAGGCGCTCGCGGGCCTCGGCCGAGCGGACCAGGACGACGCGCAGCGGCTGCTGGTTGAAGGCCGTCGGGCCGTACTTGACCAGGTCGTAGATGGCCTGGACCTGCTCGTCGGTGACCGGCTCGTCGGTGAAGGTGTTCGCGGTGCGGGCCTCGCGGAACAGCAGGTCCTGAGCGGCGGCGTCGAGTACCAGGGCGTCGGTGGTCATGCTTCTGCACCTCATGCGGAAGAGGGGTTCGTCGGTGTGACCGGCGTGGCCGATCAGCTCCTCCAACATAGGTGAAGATTCAACGATTCCCCAAGGGGGTGTGATCCGCCTCACTCCCCGCCCGGGCCCGCGCCCTCCTCGGCGGCCAGCGCGGCGTCCAGTCGGGCCCGGGCGCCGTCCAGCCAGCGCTGGCAGACCTTCGCCAGCTGCTCGCCACGCTCCCACAGCGCCAGCGACTCCTCAAGGGAAATTCCGCCGTTCTCCAGCTGCCGGACCACCTCCAACAGGGCGTCCCGGGCGTGCTCGTAGCCCAGCGCGTCGTCCGGGGTCGGCGCCGTCGCGTCCTGCTGCTCCTGCTGCTCTGCCATGGGTGCCAGCGTAGGGGCTGGCGCCGACAGGAAGCCCGCGCGGCCCGAAACCCGGGTGCGCCCGGCCGACCGGCGGCGCTAGCCTCCGCCGCATGACCGAGGTCCGACCCGCCGTCCCGGCCGACGCGCCCGAGCTCGTCCGACTGCGCAACCTGATGTTCGAGGCGATGCCCGGCATGGCCGCCCTGGCCGGCCCCGGACCCTGGCAGACCACCGCCGAGCGGATGCTGCGCGAGCGCCTCGCCGCCCCGGCCGAGGAGCTGACCATGCCCTCCTTCGTGGTCGACGACCCGGGGCGGCCCGGCCGGCTCGCCGCCTGCGCCGTCGGCACCCTGGAGGAACGGCTGCCCTCGCCCGGCAACCCGGACGGCCTGTTCGGCTTCGTCTTCAACATCTGCACCGACCCCGACCACCGGCGGCGGGGCTACGCCCGGGCCTGCACCGAGGCGCTGCTGGACTGGTTCGACGGCCGCCGGGTCGGCCGGATCGACCTGCACGCCAGCAGCGGCGGCGAGGCGCTCTACCGCAGCCTCGGCTTCGGCGAGCACTCGATCGCGCTGTCCCGGCAGCGCTCCTACTAGTTCTCCGCCCTAGTTGTCCGCCACGGCCACGTCGAAGCCGCCGCCCGCCACCCGGGCGTGCAACCCCTCCCCGGCCGAGACCTGCGCCGGGTCCGTCACCACGGTGCCGTCGGCCCGCTGCAGCACCGCGTAGCCGCGCTCCAGGGTGGCCGCCGGGGAGAGCGCGACCACCCTGGCCAGGGTGTGGCCGAGGTCGCTCTGGGCTTGGTCCAGCCGGTGCCGCAGGGTGCGCCGGGCTCGTTCCAGCAGGCCCTCCACCTCCTGGCCGCGTCCGTCCAGCATCCGATGCGGGGCGGCCAGCACCGGGCGGCTGCGCAGCCCGTCCAGCCCGTGCTGCTCGCGCTCGACCCGGCCCAGCACGTGCCGACGGGCGCGGTCGCGCAGCTGGCGGACCTTGGCGAGCTCCTCGCCGACGTCCGGAACCACCCGTTTGGCGGCGTCGGTCGGGGTGGAGGCGCGCAGGTCGGCGACGAAGTCCAGCAACGGCTGGTCCGGCTCGTGCCCGATCGCGCTGACCACCGGCGTCCGGGCGGCCGCGACCAGCCGCACCAGCCCCTCGTCCGAGAACGGCAGCAGGTCCTCCACGCTGCCACCGCCCCGGGCCACGATGATCACGTCCACCTCGGGGTGCTCGTCCAGCTCCCGGACGGCCGCGCTCACCCGCTCCACCGCGCTGATCCCCTGCACCGGGACGTTGCGCACCTCGAAGCGCACGGCCGGCCAGCGCCGCCGGGCGTTCTCCAGCACGTCCCGCTCGGCCGCCGAGCCGCGCCCGGTGACCAGCCCGACGCACTGCGGCAGGAACGGCAGCCGCCGCTTGCGCTCGGCCGCGAACAGGCCCTCCCCGGCGAGGCGCCGCTTCAGCTGCTCCAGCCGGGCCAGCAGCTCGCCCAGGCCCACCGGCCGGATCTCCGAGGCCCGCATCGACAGCTGCCCGCGGGCCGCGTACCACTCCGGCTTGGCGTGCACGACGACCCGCGCGCCCTCCTGCACCACGTCCGCGACCTCGTCGAACACCTTGCGGAAGCAGGTGACCGTGAGCGACACGTCGGCCTGCGGGTCGCGCAGGGTCAGGAACACCACGCCCGCCCCGGGGCGCCGGCTGAGCTGGGTGATCTGCCCCTCGACCCACACCGAGCCGAGCCGGTCGATCCAGCCGCCGATCAGCGCGGATACCTTGCCGACCGGGAGCGGGGCTTCGGGGGAGCTGGTGTTGGCCATGCGTACGAGGCTAGCGGCGCCCGCCGACACCGTCCGTGCTGCCCTGGACGCCGAGCACCACCAGTCCGACCGCCAGCCAGACCAGTCCGACCAGCTGCGCCGGGGTCGAGGCCTCGTGGATCACCGCGCCGATCACCGCGATGCCCAGCAGTGGGACGAGCAGGTGGCGCGGCCGGTCGCGCGAGCCGTGCCGGACGGTGTACCAGCCGATCACCGAGGCGTGCAGCAGCGCGAAGGCGGTCAGCGCGCCCATGTCCACCACCGAGGTCAGCTGGTCCAGCCCGTCGTCCCGGTCGGCCGCCCGGACGGCCGCCGCCACGGTGATCACCGCGGCCGGGGGCAGTGCCCGGCGCCGCACCGCGCTGCCCGGGCCACCGCGGCCGAGGCGCCGACCGCCTCCTCGACGAAGGTCGCGATGGCGTCGAAGCCCAGGTAGGAGAGCACCGCGACGGAGACCGCGGCGAGCACCGCGGTGAGCGAGAAGTCCCCGACGGCGGTGAACGGGGTGTCCCAACCGCGCCGGGTGCCGTGCTGCGCCAGCACCACCACGGCCGCGACCACGAACACCACCAGCGCCGCGAGCTCCAGCGCGAGCACCGCGAAGCCGACCGCGTCCGCCGTCCGCACCCCGATCAGGTTGAGCGCCGTGGTCACCACCACCGCGATCGCCGTCCACAGCCAGCGCGAGACCCCCGGCACCAGCGAGTGCAGCGCGATCCCGGAGAACAGGTAGGCCACCGCGGGGATCAGCAGGTGCCTGCCGTCGGCGCGGCTTCCCCGCCGCGGGCGGCGGGGCTCCGGGTCCCCCGTACGATGGAGCCATGTCCAACACCGCGCAGCGCCGTGTCCTGCTCGCCGCCCCCCGGGGCTACTGCGCGGGTGTCGACCGCGCCGTGATCGCCGTGGAGAAGGCCCTGGAGCAGTACGGGGCGCCCATCTACGTCCGCAAGCAGATCGTCCACAACAAGTACGTGGTGCAGACCCTGGAGAAGAAGGGCGCGATCTTCGTCGACGAGACGGAGGAGGTGCCCGAGGGCTCGATCGTCGTGTTCTCGGCGCACGGCGTCGCCCCGGCCGTCCACGACGAGGCCCGGGCCGGCAAGCTCGCCACCATCGACGCCACCTGCCCGCTGGTCACCAAGGTGCACAAGGAGGCCGTGCGCTTCGCCGACGAGGGCTACGACATCCTGCTGGTGGGCCACGAGGGCCACGAGGAGGTCATCGGCACCATGGGCGAGGCCCCGGACCGGATCCACCTGGTGGACGGTGCCGAGGACGTCGCCAACGTGCAGGTTCGGGACGAGTCCAAGATCGTCTGGCTGTCCCAGACCACGCTGTCGGTGGACGAGACCATGGCCACCGTCGGCGAGCTGAAGAAGCGCTTCCCGGCGCTGGTCAGCCCGCCCAGCGACGACATCTGCTACGCGACCCAGAACCGCCAGGTCGCGGTCAAGCAGCTGGCCCCGGAGACCGACCTGCTGATCGTGGTCGGCTCCAAGAACTCCTCCAACTCGGTCCGCCTGGTCGAGGTCGGCCTCGAGTACGGCGCCAAGGCGGCCCACCTGGTCGACTTCGCCGAGGAGATCCAGGAGTCCTGGCTGGAGGGCGTCACCACGGTCGGCCTGACCAGCGGCGCCTCGGTGCCGGAGATCCTGGTCGACGGCGTGCTGGAGTTCCTGGCCGCGCGCGGCTTCGACACGGTCGAGACGGTCAAGACCGCCGAGGAGCACCTGATCTTCTCGCTGCCCAAGGAGCTGCGCCGCGACCTGCGCGCCGAGGCCGCGGGCAAGCTGTAAGCCGTCCGTCGAGGACCCGGTGCCCGGTGCGGGCACCGGGTCCTCTGCCGTGCGCGGCCGCCCGGGCTCTCGTAGGTTTGAGCCGAGTTCTGTGCACAGGCTGTGGACGAGCCGGTCCACGGCCGAACGGCGGAGGGTGGAGCGATGGCGGCGGTATTCGGCGTGGACATCGGCGGTTCGGGCATCAAGGGTGCCCCGGTCGACCTCGCCCGGGGTGTGCTCGCCCAGGAGCGGCACAAGGTGCTCACCCCGCAGCCGTCCGAGCCCGAGGCCGTGGTCGCCGCCGTCCGCGAGGTGGTCCGGCACTTCGACCACCAGGGCCCGGTCGGGCTGACCTTCCCCGGCGTGGTGGTCGGCGGGCGCACCAGAACCGCGGCCAACATGGACCACGGCTGGATCGGCCTGGACGCCGCAGGCCTGTTCCGCGAGGCGCTGGACCTGCCCGCGACCGTCCTCAACGACGCGGACGCGGCAGGCCTCGCCGAGACCGCGCACGGCGCCGGGCGGGGCGAGCCGGGCGTGGTGCTGGTGCTCACCTTCGGCACCGGCATCGGCAGCGCACTCTTCGTGGACGGCAAGCTGGTGCCCAACACCGAGCTCGGCCACCTGGAGCTGCGCGGCAAGGACGCCGAGCGCCGGGCCTCCTCGGCCGCCAAGGAGCGGCACGGGCTGAACTGGGAGGAGTGGGCCGGGCGGGTCGACGAGTACCTGGACCTGGTGGAGAGGCTGTTCTCGCCGCAACTGGTCGTGATCGGCGGCGGGGTGAGCCGCAAGCACGAGAAGTTCCTGCCGCTGCTGAAGGACCGCGAGGCGCGGGTGGTGCCGGCGGAGCTGCGCAACGACGCCGGCATCGTCGGGGCCGCCATGGCGGCGGCCCGGGCGGCGCTCTGAGGGCCCGGGCTGACGGCCCGCGCGCTGAGGGCCCGCGCGCGGCGGTTCAGCGGAAGCGGGCCCTCAGCGGGAGCGGTGGATCCGGCGCTGGGCGACGAAGCGGGCGAGCACGATCAGCGCGGCCAGCCCGGTGCCGGAGAACAGCCAGCCGGCCCGCAGCGCCAGCCCGGTCGCCAGCCCCACCACCTGGGCGGTGACGCCCGAGGAGCTGACCGGCGCGAGCACCAGCAGGGCCAGGGCGAAGCCGATCGGCCCGCTGATCGGGGCGGCCAGCAGGTCGGCGTAGCGGACCCGGACGGCCAGCTGGAAGCAGACCACCAGGTAGCCGAGGCCGAACAGCCAGCCGAGGTCGCCGAAGAGCAGCCGGTCCAGGCCCGCCACCACGAGCGTGGCCAGCACCGCGACCACGCCGGTGCCGATCGCGGTCAGCCGGGTCGGCCGGCCGGTGCGGCGCCGCCCGTACACCCGCAGCCGACGCCCCGCGGACGGGCGCGCCGCCGCGGGCCGGTCGGTCACCGGACGTGGCCGGGCGGGGGGTGCGGCGGGGGCTCCGGTGCTGTCGGGAGCCCGGCCGGGACCGGGGACGGCGGCCGCGGCCGCGCCGTTCGGCGGACGGCGTCTGGGCCCTGGCGGCTGGGTACGGATGCTCTGCTCCACCCGCCCAACGTACGGTCCGATCATCGCCACACTGTGTAATGGACCGTTCAGGACTTGTCCCGTGTCTCCGGATGGCGTACTCCTGTGATCGTCACTCAAGGCGCTGACTGCTCGGCCGAGTCGACACATCATGATCATCTGATGACCGCATCGGGGACTGGCATGACCGCCGACTTCACCTTCGAACGCCTCGACCACTTCCAGCTCGACATCCCGGCCGGCGCCGAGGACGAGTGCCGCGCCTTCTGGTCCGGCGTGCTCGGCATGACGGAGCTCCAGAAGCCGCCGGTGCTGGCCGCCCGCGGCGGCTGCTGGTTCCGCGGCGGGGGCGTCGAGGTGCACCTCGGCGTCACCCCGGACTTCCGCCCGGCCCGCAAGGGCCACCCGGGCATCCTGGTGCGCTCGCTGGACGCCCTGGCCGAGCGGCTCACCGCGCACGGCCACGAGGTGATCTGGGACGACCACCACCCGGGCCACCGGCGCTTCTACTCCGCCGACAAGCTGGGCAACCGGCTGGAGTTCCTGGAGCCGCTGCCGGGCCCGACCGAGGCGTGAGGCGTACGGAGCGCTGCCCGTAGACTTGGGGGTCGGCCCGTACGGTGCCGACCCAACTCCTCCAAGCCCACGGGACTGCGCTTCATGTCGCTCACGATCGGAATCGTCGGCCTGCCGAACGTCGGCAAGTCGACCCTGTTCAACGCCCTGACCAAGAACGACGTGCTGGCGGCCAACTACCCGTTCGCCACCATCGAGCCGAACGTCGGCGTCGTCGGCGTCCCGGACGAGCGGCTGACCAAGCTCGCCGAGATCTTCGGCTCCCAGCGCATCCTCCCGGCCACCGTCGACTTCGTCGACATCGCCGGCATCGTGCGCGGCGCCAGCGAGGGCGAGGGCCTGGGCAACAAGTTCCTCGCCAATATCCGCGAGTCGGACGCGATCTGCCAGGTCGTGCGCGCCTTCACCGACCCGGACGTGGTGCACGTGGACGGCAAGGTGTCGCCCAAGGACGACATCGAGACCATCCACACCGAGCTGATCCTGGCCGACCTCCAGACCATCGAGAAGGTCCTGCCGCGCCTCCAGAAGGAGGCGCGCCTGAAGAAGGACACCGCCCCCGTGCTGGCCGCCGCCGAGGCCGCCCAGGCGATCCTGGAGACCGGCAAGACCCTCTTCGAGGCCGGTTTCGACACCGCCCCGATCCGTGAGCTGCACCTGCTGACCGCCAAGCCCTTCCTCTACGTCTTCAACGTGGACGAGGACGAGCTGGCCGACGAGGAGTTCAAGAACGCCCAGCGCGAGCTGGTCGCCCCGGCCGAGGCGATCTTCCTCAACGCCAAGATCGAGTCCGAGCTGATCGAGCTCGACGACGCCGAGGCCCTCGAGCTCCTCCAGTCCATGGGCCAGGACGAGCCCGGCCTCGCCACCCTCGCCCGCGTCGGCTTCGACACCCTCGGCCTGCAGACCTACCTCACGGCCGGCCCCAAGGAAGCCCGGGCCTGGACCATCAAGAAGGGCGCCACCGCCCCCGAGGCCGCCGGAGTCATCCACACCGACTTCCAGAAGGGCTTCATCAAGGCCGAGGTGATCGCCTTCGACGACCTGGTCGAGACCGGCTCCACCGCCGAGGCCCGCGCCAAGGGCAAGGCCCGCATCGAGGGCAAGGAGTACGTCATGCAGGACGGCGACGTGGTCGAGTTCCGCTTCAACGTCTGACCGCAACTCGCTTGGAGGGGGCCGGACTTCCGCTGGGAAGTCCGGCCCCCTCCGGCGTTCCGTGGTCAGGCCGGGACGGTGAGGGTGAGGGTGCCGTCGGGGGCGGTGGTGACGGTGACGGCTTCGAGGGTGGGGGCGAGGGCGTCGGGGTGGTGGGCGGCGGCGCGGGGGCCGATGCCGATGACGCGCATGCCGGCCGCGCGGGCGGCGGCGATGCCGGCGCCGGAGTCCTCGAAGGCGAGGCAGTCGGCGGGGGCGAAGCCGAGGGCGGCGGCGCCCTTGAGGAAGCCCTCGGGGTCGGGCTTGCTGGCGCCGACGGATTCGGCGGTGACCAGGACGGGCGGCATCGGGAGGCCGGCGGCGTCCATCCGGATCCGGGCGAGCGGCAGGTCGGCGGAGGTGACCAGGGCGTGCGGCAGGCCGGTCAGGGCGGCGAGGAAGGCGTCGGCGCCGGGGACCTGGACGACGCCCACGGTGTCGGCGCGCTCCTCGGCGAGCATCTGCTCGTTCTCGGCGAGGTTGACCTCGACCGGGCGGTCCGGCAGGAGTTCGGCCATGGTCGCGTGGCCCTGGCGGCCGTGGACGACGGCGAGCGCCGCGACCGGGTCGAGGCCGTGCCGCACGGCCCAGCGGCTCCAGCAGCGCTCGACCACGGCGTCGGAGTTGACCAGGGTGCCGTCCATGTCGAGGAGGAGGGCGCGGGCGGTGAACCGGACGGGGGTGGCGGGCACGGGGCGGCTCCTGGGAGGGAATGGCGGCGGACGTCGGCGAAGACGAGCCCTTTGTTTCTAAATGATACAAAAGATCACCGGAGCAGATGGGCGTTGACCGCCCGGGCCTCCTCGGCCAGCTCCGGCAGCTCCACCACCTCGACCCCGGCCGCCTCCAGCAGGGCCGTGCCCTGGCAGCCGGTGACGAACAGGTCCGGCTCGCGCCAGGCGACCACCACCCGCGGCACGCCCGCCGCGATGATCAGCCGGGCGCACGGCACCGGCCGCGAGGCGCGCTGCCCGCAGGGCTCCAGACTGCTGTAGACGGTCGCCCCCCGCAGCCGGGGATCGCCCGCCGGGAGCTTGGCCAGGGCGGCCTCCTCGGCGTGGTCGTGGGCGTCGGTCTCCCGGCTGAAGCCCTCCGCCAGCACCTCGCCGTCGGCGCCGACGATCACCGCGCCGACCGAGAAGGCCGTCTCGGAGGGCGGGCAGCGACGGGAGAGCTCGACGGCCCGGCGCAGGTGACCGAGGTCGGTGGTCTCGGGGCGGTCCGCCGCGGGACGGTTCGTCGCGGGGTGGTTCACGGCGCGGGCTCCTTCGGGGCGTACCTGAGCAGGACGACGTCGCCCACCGTACGTGCCTCCAGCAGCCGCATCCGCCGGGCCGGGCCGCCCGGGAACGCGGCCGGGCGGACGAACCGCGGCGCCTCGGCCTGGCCGACCAGCAGCGGGGCGACGGCCAGCTGGAGCTCGTCCGCCAGGCCCAGGGCGAGGAACTGGGTGTGCACCCCGCCGCCGCCCTCGACCATCAGTCGGCGCACCCCGCGCGCGCCCAGGTCGTCCAGCACCGCGCCGAGGTCCACCGAACCGCCGAGCGCGACCACCTTGGCCAGCCCGTCGAGCCGGGGCCGCAGCACCGCCGCCCCGGCCTCCGTGGTGTAGGCGATCTTCGCGCCGCCGGTGTGCCAGAACCGCAGCTCGGCGTCGAGCGCGCCGCTCGCGCTGAGCGTCACCTTCAACGGGTGCTCCGGTCGTCCGGCCGCCACCCGGGCGGCCCGGCGCGCGGGGTCGTTGACCAGCAGCCGCGGGTTGTCGGCGCGCAGCGTGTTGCCGCCGACCAGGATCGCGTCGGCGGCCGCCCGCTCCGCGTCGACCCGGTCGAAGTCGGCGGCGTTGGAGAGCAGCAGGCGCTCGGGGGAGGCGTCGTCGAGGTGGCCGTCGAGCGACACGGCGGCGCTCAGCAGGACGAAGGGGCGCGGGCCGGGGCCGGGCATGGGCGGGGCCGTTCTGTCGGGACACGTTAGGGCGGGGCACGTTCGGTCGGGCGCCTCCACGGTACGGCGGCCGGTTGCGGCTCGGCCCTCCAGTGCTCGCAGTGTGAGACGTTTCTTCTCGTCATGCGGGATGAGGAGTAGCGTCGGGGCGTCGCGGAAACGGAAGACCGATCACGCCTCAGGGGGAACACCATGTCCGGACCACGGCCTGCCGCCGCCTACACCCACGGTCACCAGGAGGCCGTGCTGCGCTCGCACCGCTCCCGTACCGCCGCCGACTCGGCCGCCTATCTGCTGGGTCGACTGCGGCCCGGGCAGGCGCTGTTGGACGTCGGCTGCGGCCCCGGCACGATCACCGCGGACCTGGCCGAGCTGGTCGGCCCCGGCGGCCGGGTGGTGGCCGTGGACACCTCGGCCGAGGTGCTGGAGCAGGCCGCCGGGTACGTCGCCGGGCGCGGCCTGTCCAACGTGGTGTTCGAACTCGCGGACGTGCACCGACTGCCGTACCGGGACGGCGAGTTCGACGTGGTGCACGCCCACCAGGTGCTGCAGCACCTGGCCGATCCGGTGTCCGCGCTGCGCGAGATGCGCCGGGTGACGGCGTCAGACGGGGTGGTCGCGGCCCGGGACGTCGACTACGCGTCGATGACCTGGTTCCCGGAGGTGCCCGCGCTGGAGCGCTGGCTGGAGCTGTACCGGCGGACCGCCCGCGCCAACGGCGGCGAACCGGACGCCGGGCGGCGGCTGCTGTCCTGGGCCCGCGCGGCCGGCCTCACCGAGGTCACCGTGAGCGCCGGCACCTGGACGTTCGCGACGCCCGAGCGGCGCGAGTGGTGGGGTGGAATGTGGGCGGACCGGGTGACCGGCACGGCGTTCGGCCGGACGGCGGTGGAACGGGGCTTCGCCGACCGGGCCGAGCTGGAGCGGATCGCGGACGGCTGGCGGGAGTGGAGCGCCGCCGAGGACGGGTGGTTCTCGATGATCCACGGCGAGATCCTGGCCCGGGTCTGAGCCCGCGGACGGCGGCGGTATCGGCCGGGCGGATGTTCGGAAAGATCGGGTAAAGTCGCGCGACCGTTCGCATCGGGCCCCGTCCGGCCCGGGCGGCGGTGTCGAGTGCCGAAACGCCGAGTCGAGGCCCGCCCCGGCGGGTCGGGGGAGTCCACGTGTCCAAGCCTGAGTCCGAGCTGCCCGCCGCTCCGGGGCCGGACCCGCGGGTGGACTTCCGCAAGGACCCGGACGCGGAGCAGCCGAAGCCGCAGGACGCCGGCGCGACGGACGCGGCCGAACCGGAGCACCCGGCGGAACCGGACGCCTCGCCGGCCTCGCAGACCTCACAGGCCTCGGCGCCGGAGCGACCCGCCGACCCCTGGGCCCCGCCGGCCGACCGGCCCGCGCAGGCCGCCCCCGGCTCATCGCAGGCCCCGCCCCAGCCGCCGCCCCCGCCGCTGCCGGCCGGCGGCTGGGCCTCGGTGCCGCCCTCCGCCGAGTCCGGCCTCCGGCCCGGCAACCCGTACGCGAACCCGAACCAGCGCCCGAACCCGCACTCGCCGTACGCGCGGCACCCCCACGCCCCGTACGGCCCGCACCATCCGTACGACCCCCAGCCGGAGCCGCGCACCAACGGCTTCGCCATCGGCTCCCTGGCGACCGGCCTGAGCCTGCTCTCGCCGGTGGCCCTGGTGTTCGGGATCATCGCGCTGACCCAGATCAACCGTCGCGGTCAGCGCGGCCGAGGCATGGCGGTGGCCGGTCTGGTGCTCGGCGTGGCGGGCACCCTGCTGCTGTCGCTCGCCCTGGGGGCGGGGGACTTCGGCTCCGCGCGGGACGGGCGCGACGGGGGGTACGCCCAGAAGCCCCCGGCCGGATCCGTCCGCTGGTCCGCCCTGAAGGCCGGGGAGTGCTACAACTCGCCCGACGTGAGCGGGAAGACGGACGAGAACGGCGACGAGACGGTCTACTGGGTGCGCCGGGTGGCCTGCTCGGACCCGCACCACGGCGAGGTGGCCGGCAGCGCCCGGATCCCCGACGGCACCGGCCCCTATCCGGGCGCGACCGCCGTGCGCGAGCGGGCCGCCGCGCTGTGCCGCACCGTGCTCGACGACTACGCGCTGGACCAGTGGGCCGTCCCGGACGGCATGGACGACGTCTACCTCTACCCGAGCGCGGGCAACTGGGCGGCCGGCGAACGGTACGTCACCTGCGCCTTCGAGGACCGCGAGGACCAGCACCTGGGGACGGTCCGCACCGACCGCCGCACCCTGACCTCGGTCCAGCTGGCCTACCTGGACGCCGTCCGGGGCTTCAACGCGGCCTACGCGGAGGAGCCGAAGAAGGACGTGGCCGTCGCCGACGCCGAGTACCGCTCCTGGGCCCGGCGGATGGCCGCGGCCTCCCGGGCCGAGGCCGCCGCGCTGCGCAAGCCGACCGCCGAGTGGCCGACCGACATCCAGTCGAAGGTCGACAAGCTGGCCGAGACCCAGACCCAGGCGGCCACCGCCTGGGACGACGCGGCCTCCGGCAGCGACGTGGCGGGCGACCTGCGCCGGGCCCGGGCGCTGATCGCCAAGACGGTGCCGATCAGCGTGGAGATCCGGCGCTCGCTCGGCCTGTCCACCGGCGAGCAGGTGCCCGACCTCCGCGCCTGACCCGGTCCTGAGCCGATGCCGAGCCGCGGCCGACCCGGTTCCGAGCCGCGCCTGAGCCGGTCCGCCGGTTACGCAGCGTTAACGCGGCCCGTACCTGCCGGTAGCGCGCGGCCCGTAGGGTCGACGGCGTGTCCCCGGCCCGACCCCCACGCCGGCCGGGGACACCCGGCGGGCCGCCCGGTACCCTCCCCGCATGGGCACCTTTCGGGTGATGCGGCAGGACGACAACGGCAACCGCTTCCTGGTCGCCAAGGGTCTGGCCGAGGCCGAGGCACGGCGCGTCGCCGACGACTTCGAGGCGCGCGGCCACAAGCAGATGTACTGGGTCGAGTCCGAGGCCGCCGACCCCGCCCCGCAGGGTCGCGGCATGGAACAGACCGGCGAGAGCCCCGACGTCACCCCGCTCAGGATCGTCGTCGGCGGCGCGCTGATCCGCGGCGGCCGGGTGCTCGCCGCCCGGCGCAGCGCTCCACCGGCGGTGGCCGGGCGCTGGGAGTTCCCCGGCGGCAAGGCCGAACCGGGGGAGACCGAGGCGCAGACGCTGGAGCGGGAACTGCTCGAGGAGCTGGGCGTACGGGCGCGGGCGCTGCGGCGGCTGCCCGGCGCGTGGACCGTGCGCCCGGGGCTGGAGCTGCGGTTCTGGGCCGCCGAGCTGCTGGCCGGCGAGCCGAGCCTGCTGACGGACCACGACGAGCTGCGCTGGCTGGGCCCGGCGGAGCTGGACTCCGTGGACTGGATCGAGCACGACCGCGAGGTCCTGCCGCACGTCGCCGAACTGCTCGCGGCGGCGGACGACGCGCGAGCCGCCGGATAGGTCAATCGAACAAGAGGACCCGCGAGCCGGGATAGCCTGGGATCTGCTGGGTATGTCACTTTTCGGCACTATTCGTCACCATCGGTGAGCCGCCCCAGCCGGCGCCGCCGATCCCGACCAGAGCCGGAGGCCCCGTCGGTGTCGACAACCGGGAACGGCGGCGGGGCAGCGCGGCGAGCAGGCCCCTCGGGAGGCGCCGCAGCCCGCGCCCGACTGCGCCGCGCCGCCCCGCCGACCGCCCCGCAACCGCCGTCCGGGCGCCGACGCGGCGGCCCCACCGGCCCCGCCGCCCCCACCGGCCCCGCCGGCCCCGGTGCCGCGCCCCCCGTCCAGCCGGCGCCGACCCCGGCCGTCCCCGAATCCGGCGTCCAGCCCGGTGTGCGCAGCCGCCCCGGCCGGCCGTTCCCCGGCGGGCCGGCCGACGCCGGACCGGGCCTCGGCGCGCCGCCCGGGGGCAGCCTGCTGGACATGCTGAAGGTCGCCATCGCGATCCTGGACACCGCGGGCCGGGTGGTGCTGTGGAGCCCGGCCGCCGAGGAGCTGCTCGGCTGGCCGAGCGAGCTGCTGGTCGGCCGCCGGATCGACGAGCTGATCCCGGACCAGGGGCAGGTCGCCCGGATCCGGATCGCGATCCAGGACACCCTGCGCAACGGCCGCTGGGCGGGCAACGCCGAGCTGCGCGACCGGGACGGCCTGCCGGTCGCGGTGGACGCCCGGATCTCCCTGCTGGTGGACGGCGACGGCACCCCGTTCCTGCAGGTCAACCTGGCCGAGGCGGCCGCCGTACGGGCCATCGAGCGGGACCTCGCGGTGCGCGACGCGCTGTTCGAGCAGTCCCCGCTGGGCATCGCCATCCTGGACGGCGACCTGCGCTACACCGCCGTCAACCAGACCCTGGCCGAGATGAACGGCGTCGCCCTGGAGGACCACGTCGGCCGCACCACCGGCGAGACCCTGCCCGAGCGCGCCGCCGACGAGATCACCGCGATCCAGCGCCAGGTGCTGGCCACCGGCGAGCCGGTCATCGACGTCACCCTCGCCTCCCCGGTCACCACCCGGCCCGGCTACCGCTCGATCTCCTACAGCCGGATGACCGACCGCGCCGGCCGGGTGCTCGGCATCTCCGGCACCGTGATGGACGTGACGGAGCGTTACCGTGCAGTGGCCAAGGTCGAGCACGCCCGCCGCCGGCTCTCGCTGCTCAACGAGTTCGGTTCCCGGGTCGGCGACCTGCTGGACGCCGCCCGGATCGCCCAGGAACTCGCCAGCTCCGTCGTCCCACGGCTCACCGACCACTCCGCGGTGATCCTGCTCCAGGCCGTCGCCCACGGCGACGACCTGCCCCGGCACGGCCACGACCGGCGCACCTCGCTGCTCCAGCTCGGCACCGCGTCCGTCCAGGACGGCCCCGAGGTCGAGGTGATGCTCCGGCGCGGCGCCCGGATCACCTTCGCCGAGGAGTCCGCCTGCGGACGGGTGCTGCGCACCGGCGTGCCCGAGCTGCTCTCCGGCGCCGACCAGCTCGACGACGTCACCTACCCCGGCGACCCCAAGATGCAGGCCGCCCGCGACCTGGGCGTGCACTCGATGCTGGTCGTCCCGCTGCGCGCCCGCGGCATCGTGATCGGCCTGCTGCTGGTCAGCCGGGCCGGCTACCGCGAGGGCTTCGACCGCGACGACCTCGCCTTCACCGTCGAACTCGCCGACCGGGCGGGCAGTTCGCTGGACAACGCCCGGCTGTACGCCCGCGAGCGCACCGCCGCGCTCACCCTCCAGCGCACCCTGCTCCCGCAGCAGGTCCCGCAGCCCACCGGCGTCGAGGTCGCCTACCGCTACGTGCCCGGCAGCAGCGGCACCGAGGTCGGCGGCGACTGGTTCGACGTCATCCCGCTGCCCGGCGACCGCACCGCGCTGGTGGTCGGCGACGTCATGGGCCACGGCCTGCGGGCCGCCGCCACCATGGGCCGGCTGCGCACCGCCGTCCGGGTGCTGGCCGCCCTCGACCTGCCGCCGGACGTCCTGCTGCGACACGTCCACGAGCTGGCCGACGACCTCGCCCAGGGGCCGGACGAGGCGCTGCTCGCCACCTGCGTCTACGCCGTCTTCGACCCGGGCACGGCGATGCTGACGGTGGCCAAGGCCGGGCACATCCCGCCGGTGCTGGTGGTGCCGGGCGAGGAGACCGCGGAGCCGACCCGCACCGGCGGCCCGCTGCCCGGCGGCGCCGGCCGGATCCTCGACCTGCCCTCCGGTGCCCCGCTCGGCGTGGGCGGAGTTCCGTTCGAATCCGTCGAACTGAAGATCCCCGAGGGCAGCCTGCTCGCGCTGTGCACCGACGGCCTGGTGGAGTCCCGGGACAAGGACCTCGACGTCGGCCTCGGCCGGCTGATCACCGTGCTCCAGGAGCCGTACGCCTCGATCCAGGCCGCCTGCGAGGCGGTGCTCGACACCATGGAGCAGGGCCGCGAGCCGGACGACGTCGCCCTGTTGCTGGCCCGGCTCGGGCACGGCCAGGCCGGCACCCCGACGGCCGGCTGGACCCTGCCCGCCGAGCCCACCGCCGTCTCCCGGGCCCGCCGGCTGGTCCGCGCCACGCTCGCCGAGTGGGGCGTCGAGGACCTCACCGACACCGCCGAGCTGCTGGTCAGCGAGCTGGTCACGAACGCCGTCCGGTACACCAGCGCCCCGATCGGGGTCCGGCTGACGCTCGGCGAGACGCTGCTGGTCGAGGTCTCCGACCCACTGCCGGACCCGCCCCGGGAGCGTCACGCGGCCGAGGCCGACGAGGGCGGCCGGGGCCTGGAGCTGGTCCACCGGCTGGCGCTGCACTGGGGCGCCCGGGCCGAGGGGATCGGCAAGGTGGTCTGGTTCGAGCTGGCGCTGCCGGGTAGTGACCCCGGCGAGCAGTGACGCGAGTAGAGCCGCAGGAGAACCGTGCCGCACATGACATCGGGCGCCCCGGGGGAGCGCGCGCTCCGGAAGGGGGCGCGAGCGTGGCATTGTGGTTGCGCGGGCGGTAGGACAAAAACCTTCGCCCGATCTGATGTTGTGATGTTGAGGGCGTGTGAACGCACCCCTCGATGATGAATACTCGGTCTTCTCGACATCCGGACGGTCGCGGGTTGGAGGGGTCGGTTAGGGTGGTTGCCCAACACCGGCCACGGTCCCGACCGGCCGCGTAGCACCAGCTCGGACCGGTAGGGACCACCTACTTGGAGGCCGAGTTATGCGAGTTCTGCCGGTGAAGCGGATCAGCCGCGACACTGAGACGTCGTCCGCGCTGGAACGGCAGCACGCCGACCTGAGCCGGGCGATCGTCACCAACGGCCACACCCTGGTTGAGTGGGTGGAAGACGCGACCGTGTCGGGCGCGGTGAACCTCTGGGACCGGAAGTCCCTCGGCAAGTGGCTCAAGGAACCGCTGATCCATTCCTGGGACGCGCTCATGGTGACGGAGCAGGACCGGATCAGCCGGAACGATCTGCACTGGTCGGCGTTCGTCGGATGGGTCCTGGAACACGACAAGACCGTCATCATCCTGGATGACCCTGGCTTCGACCTCTCCACCTCGCGGGGGCGCATGATGGCCAACGTCAAGGCTGGTCTGGCTTCTGACTACCGAGAGGCGGTCTCGAAGAAGCGACGCAACCAGACGGAACACTTCCGGGCCATGGGCTACTGGCCGGGCGGGGTCTGGCCCTTCGGGTACCGGGCCGTGCGCGTTGAGACGCCTGAAGGCTCCCGGTGGAAGCTCATGCCGGACCCTGTGACGTCCAAGCTGGTCCTGGAGGCGTACGACAGGATCGTCAACCAGAAGTGGACCGTCTCCGCTGTCGTACGGGACTGGAACCAGCGCAAGATCATGTCGGCGTCCGACTACCAGCGACACTGCAATGCGACCGAGGGGCGAGAAGGCGTCAAGACCGAGCTGCGCAACAACCTCTGGAACCAGCAGAACCTCAAGGCCGCACTGCGGAACCCGGTCCTGCTCGGGCACGCGGTTCACAAGGGGGAGACCATCATGGGACCGAACGGCATGCCGTCCCTGTGGGCGGACCCCGTTCTCACGGACTCCCAGTTCGAAGCTCTCCAGACCGCATTGGATAAGAGGAGCCGAAAGGTGACCACCAAGCGCACCTCGGCACCCTTGCACGGTGTCGTGTTCTGCGAGTGCGAGGGCGCGTACAACCGGAACCCGGGTAAGAAGCGGAACGGAAAGGCTCCGCTCTACTACCGGTGCCGCAAGTGCGACCGGAAGAACAGCTTCCCGGCCGAATACTTCGAGCGGGTGGTGTTCGTTCTCGTGATGGATGAGGTCGGACACCTGGAGATCATGAACCGGACCTACATCCCGGGTGTGGATCACACGGAGCAGATCAAGACCCTCCGCGAAGGCATCGAACGGCTCACGTGGGCAATCGCCGCCGCTACCTCCAAGGCTCAGGTCGAAGCGATCACCGCCACAATGGGGCAGCACGCGGAGACGCTGGCGAAGCTGGAGGCCGAGCCGGTGGTCCCGGGGCGCTGGGAGGAGACGGGTACCGGACAGACCTTCATTGAGTGGTTCGCCGCCCACCTGGACCCGACCGCCCGTGGGGACTTCCTTAGGAACCTGGGGGTCCGCATCATCATCAGCAAGGTCACTGAGCCGGTGGTCGGACCTCTGGACTTTGGGGAGACCGACCCGAACGAAACTGGGATCGCCATCCGGGCTGAGTGGCCGGAGGATCTGGCAGCACGGATCTCCGGAGCGGTCGCGTCCACAAAAGCGAGCAGCACCAACTGACCGTAGGCGGCGTACGGTCCCATAACTTCATAGCATCAGCCCCCGAGGCGACTCGGGGGCTTTTCATTTCCCAGAAAACTTAGTTAGGAGATTGATGAGCTACCACTTCGCCAAGCTCTACCGACCCAAGCACCGAAACCCGGCTGTCGGCGATCCGGGGCTTCAGCTCCACCTCCGGCTCTTCCTGCTCGCGGTGGACCGTATGCAGCGCGGCGGGCATGCCCCTCTGGGCTCTGGAGAGCTGCAACTGATCCTCACCCGGGAGGATGGCCGGCCGTACACCAAAGGCCGGTACTCGCAGGCCTTGACGGCCCTCAAGGACGCTGGGCTACTCGCCCCATCCGCCTCGGCCCGGTGCCTGCTGGTACCCAACACGGTGGCCAGCATGGATGCACCGTCACATCAGCCACGGGAGGGCTGCGCAACACACGGCCACAACATCCCCTGGGACGGCGAGGCCAACGAATGGCTTCACCCGACGCCAGAGCAGGCCCGGAAGGCCGAGAACGAGGCGGACAACATCAGCCGGGGCGGTTCGGCGTTCAGCCTTGCCGACTGGGCCCGGGGCCTCCGAGAGCACCCACGGTTTAACGAAACTGGCCCCTCGACCGCTCAACCGCAAGGCTGACCACCACGGTCCTTCTTAATAGCGGGGTTCTTGCCTGGGCCGAGTGAGCGAGGCCCAGTAGGAACTACTCCAGTAGGGCCGCCTTAGGGGCGGCCCCTCTAGAGTCTCTTGTGACTTGGATCTCTTTTCTGGCCTCGCTGTCCGAGAGCGAGCCATTGGACACATACATCTTTAGTAGAGAAGAAGTTTTTTCAACTGAGCTTTCTTCTCACTGTCACTCCCGGCCGCGCAGGCCGGGCTTTTTTGTTACCCATCACCGTGCATGTGTGCACGGAACGAACGGGAGCCATCATGTTTGATCGTCACTTTTTCGCTACCCGCCGAATCGCTCTGGGTCTGTCTGTTGAGGCCCTGGCCGACGAGATGGTCATTGCGCCATCAACTATTCGCCGTTGGGAATCCGGCGAGACCTGCCCGAGCCTTCGCATGCTCGTTATTGCTAGCCGCCACCTCTGCACTCCGCTTCTGTCTCTCATCAAGGAGGAGGACAGCGAGGAGCGGCGCAAGGCCGGTGAGGATTCCATTTCGGCAGGTCAGTCAGTCGCGACCGCCTCGACCCCTCATTAGTGAGGTGTACCTGCGCCTCGTCGTCATTCCGCCCCTGGCATACGTCGGGGCTTTTACACTTCTTAGGGCAGGAATTGAACACAACAGTCATGAAGCTGGTTGACCTCGTATGCGCTACATGTCGTGAGCCGTACGTCCATGAGCGCCCACTAGGAAAGCGCGGGCCGAATCCAGCCACAAACCCCGCTCACCCGGCATGCCAGCGGGACCGGGAAAACCTGGGCCGCGCCCTCTCCCGGCAGCGTAAGCGGGACGGCCTGACATCAAAGCGTCAGCCCGACAGAACGGACGCCCTTGATATCGCGTGGCGGGCTGGGGTCTACACCGAAGAAGTCATGCAGTTCAGCACCCCGCCCAGGCCGCATGACAGGCGGTCCGAAAGGGAACGGAGCGTACACCCGGATCTCACCTACTCCACCAGCGAAGACCGCCGCACGGTCATGCAATGGTTCAGAGACACCAGGGAGGCGAAGGCCGGGCCCGAAACGGGCCGGACCAACACTCGACTGTCTGTGATCGGCTCAGCCCGGCCCTGGTGGCATGCAGAGCCCATGTGCACCCGGGGTACGGCGTCCTTCATGGAACCGTTCACCCTGGATGCGTCCGTTAATTCATATAGGTGAGGGAAGTTCTCCCTTGGAGTCAAGGCCACTGGGCGGTGGTCCTCTGACGTGGACGAGAGTCCAGGCCCGTTCGAAGTCCTGAGCATGTTGTGAAGATGCTCGAATGCGGCTCTGCGGATACCTGCCTGTGAGATCACAGCATACAACCGGAGAGTTCCCCATTCCCCTGTGAAGTTAAATTCCTGGGGGTAGGGGCCCATCTTCTCTACGTTGTCCTGTTGTGAGTATGGCCGCCCGCTAAGGCGGCCTTGACTCTCTGGCTTGTTCTGCTTTCTATGGGGCTTTCGGAGAGTCGAGGTCCGGTCGCCCATCACGCATTAGATCTCTTTATGGCTCTGGTTTCCCGTCATGTGCTGGAAGTCGGAGCCTCTTCTTTTTGCTCTTTCTGTCACTCACTCGATTGCTTGGAGGGGATATGTACGACCCTGCAAAGGGGAGGGCTCAGCGTCAGCGCCTGGGCCTGTCCGTGAAGGAACTGGCTGGCCGGCTCGGGGTCAGCACTCAGGCTGTCTACCAGTGGGAGCGAGGGGAGCGCAGGCCGAGCCTTACGTGTTTCGTAGCCATCGCCTATCACCTCCGAATTCCGATCAGTTCCCTGATGGCACAGGCCGGGGGAGATATGCACATCATGCGAGCGATCCAGCTCGCCGAAATCCAGCGACAGCACGCAGGAGGCATGAATGAATGATTTCGATCCGATCCGGGCCCTCGTCCGAGACGAGATTTTGAAGGCCATGCAGGAGGCCCGGCCGGTCCAGTTCACACGGGCCGACCTCACCCACATGACTCCGGACCAGATCGCCCAGGCCCGCCGGGATGGCCACCTGGACGACCTGCTTACCGGCCGCAACTGACCAAGGAGACTACCTATGACCATCGCTTACAAGGGCTTCGATCTGTCCAGCTTCACACTCTCGAAGGAGACTCTGGAGCTGATCTCCAATCACGATGAACTTTACGATCGCCTGTTGAAGTACCGGGCGGAGAATGCCGACTGTGCGCGTGTGTACTCGCACGACACCATGGGTCGGCAGCTCGGCTCCTACGTCCCGGCTCTGGACCGGGCGGATGAGGAGCTGCGAGAGCTGGAGGCGAAGGCCCTGGCGGAGGGCAAGGCCCTGCCGGACCGGGACAAGTTCATGGCCAAGGTCCGGAAGCGCGTCGCGGAGTACGAGCGCATGGAGCCTGCGATGGTGCGGGCCGTGGACCACGCGGAGAACCTGGTGTCGGCCGCCATCCTGCGGGAGCTGCCCGAACTGGCCCGCCAGGGCTTCGAGCAGTCGCAGAGGGCCAAGAAGGACTATCAGGAGGCCGTGGCCGAGGCGGAGGCCGCCCGCGCCAGGATGCGAGAGAGCGTGGGCCGCTTCCTGTGGGCTGTGACGACTGGGGAGATGAACCGGCCGAAGTGGTCCGGCTGGGCGAGCCTGGGTGAAGAGGTGGACACGTGGCGCACCACACCGGACGGCCAACTCCTCACCTATGAGAGCGCTTGGGATCTCGGCCTGGTTGATCAGTACCGGGGTCTTCGCGCAGAGCTGGACGGGTTCGTGGCCCCGCCGGACGAGACGGCGGCCTGAACCGAGCATTCCCGCCAGTACACAGCGGCCCTCTCCATTTCGGGGAGGGCCGTTTCCTTTGATTTGCGAGAGGTGATGGCCTTGCCCAAGTTCCGTAATCCGAACAGCCCCCATAGCCGCTTCAAGGGCGTGGTGGAGCTTCCGTCCGATCACGGCCTGCCGGTGCCGGACATGCCGGCTGTCCGAGAGTGGACACCTGCCGAGCGCGAGCAGTGGCAGCAGTGGTGGACGAGCCCTCAGTCCGCCATGTGGGACGAGTCCTTCATCCCGACCGTGGCGGTGATGCTGACCTACTTCAGCAAGATCCTGGACGGCACCTCCAACAGCACGCACCAGATGGAGTTTCGCCACCTTTCCTCGGCTCTGGGCCTCACCGCGGAGGGTATGAAGCGCCTCGGCTGGGCCTTCGAGGGAGACGCCCAGTGAGCACCAGACGAGCCGCCAAGGCCGGTGCTGCAACACACGATGGCCAGCACCGGGCCGGTGTCAAATGCCCGTGGAAAGATGCACAGTGCTCCGAATGCGTACTGGAGGTCGCCATTCACACTGGTTGGCGACTGACCGGTGCCGACCGGCCATGGAGCGACGATTACCGGCACATGCCGTCAAGGTGCTTCGTCTGTCAGCAGGAAGCCACCCCGGCTGTCAGTGCGGCCCGCTACGGTCCCCTCGACTGATTGGGGAAGCTGCATGGGCCGCCCGAGGCTATATATCTGGGAAGCCGTGATGGTCCTTACCGCGAACGATGAGCGGTGCGCCTACTGCGATACAGCCCGCGCAGAACAAGTGGAACACGTAATTCCACGCGCTCGCGGTGGATCGGACCACTGGGCCAACCTCGTGCCGGCCTGCGAGGCCTGCAATAGCCAGAAGAATGACAGGCCACTTCTGGCATGGGTCGCAGACCGCGTGGGGCGGACGTCATGGTCGGAAAGAAACCCGCGTGTCAGTCTCACCCCGTTTGGCGAGCAGGGCCTTGACTGGCTCCACGAACGGACGATGACTGAGTATGCAGTGCTGGCTGATCGTCTCCGCAGGGTCAACCTTGAGGTCACCAACGAGCAGCGCAGAGAATGGTTCTTTGATCACCTCTGGTCGTGGGGAAAGGTCGATTCATGGTCGCTCCCGTTCGCGATGGGAATGATCAGTAGATTTCTCAAGGAGGCCAAGGCCAATGGGTACCCCAAGAAGCCTAAGCCGAGACCCAAGCGATACCGGATTGTCCGGGGAGTCCTTGGCCAGGTATTGGAAGAGATTCAGGACGACGAGCCTGAGTAAGCCGCCACCGGGTCCATATTTTGAATGCCGTACGCGGTCGATGGAACCCACCCCCGGTGGGTCCTCTCTCTTTCGAATCATGCATTACCCCCCATTGCATTTACCGTTCAGTTACCTAGAAGAAATGCAGTCGTGATGGCAGGTAGGGTGCTTCCTGGACTTCCGATGGGAGAATGGAGACGTTCGCCGGTCGGGCCGGTGGGCGGGGATGGCAGCCGTAAGAAGCAAGGCTCCGGCTGAACCACTGGAACTCACTCCACTAAGGAACGAACAAACCCATGCGCACGACTGTCTTGGTTCCCGTTGAGAAGGTTTTCTGTGATGCGCACATTGCCCGTGATGGCAGCGAGGAAGAGGCCACGGAGTCTCTGACCATTGCTGGTCACGCATGGGATCTGTGCTTGGAACACGGGGTTGTCTTCACTCGATACCTGATGGATGCGCTTGGTGTGCCTGGTCAGCCTGAGGCTGCGCCGGTTGCTGCTGAGCCGTCGGCGCCGGTGGTCGAGTACGACGACCAGGAGGACACCGGAGAGGACGACGCGACCGAGGCTGAGCCGGAGGTTCGCCCGTCCGTGATGGTGTCCGGGGAGATCCCTGGTTACGAGTGGTCGGATGCCAGGGACGCTGTTCGCAACCTTGGCTATGAGGTGGTCGGCAGGGCCGACGCCAACACTGCGCTGATCATCTGCGGTGAGGGTGCGGAGCGGGCAACTAAGAAGCTGCAAGACGCAGTTGAGTTCGGCATCCCGTGCTTCGACGCAACCAAGCCCGGAGCGTTCCGGGACGCCGTGTGCGCCGGAGAGTTCAAGAGCGGTGACCCTCTGCCCGAACCGGTGCGGAAGGACGCTCAGGCCGTCCGAGACGAGAAGGCCAGCGAGGCACAGGCCATCCGCGAGTGGGCCAAGGCCAACGGGGTGACCGTCCGGTCCAAGGGACGCATACCCGTCTCGGTTGTCGAGGCCTACCGGTCCGCTGCCCGGCAAGCGGCGTAACCGGCCCGTACGAACCTGGGGTGGCCGGGGTCGGCCCGGCCACCCGATCTCAACCAAACCCAGGAGAAGCGAAGTTGAGCACGATCACGCTGTACGGGCCCATCGGTCGGGCCGTTGAAGAGGTCAGCCCGTACGTTGAGTGCGACCCTGTCGGCATCTACGTTGCGGCTCTGAGCTTTTGGTCCGCAGCCATCGGCCAGACGGTGAAGGTGTCCAGTCGAGGCAACGCCCGCCCGGCCCTGGTCTGGAGCGCGTTGGTCGGTGGGACCGGCAAGGGGAAGGGCACGGCTCTGCGGGCCGCGCAGCACGTCATGAAGCCTGCTCTTGGCCGCTTCCTGGAGACGCACACCACCAGCGGCATCACGTCGGGGGCGTCGCTGGTCAACTACCTTGCTGAGCAGGTAGAGGCCACGGAGGAGACGGAGGCCGGGCGCGACGTTCGAGCCCTGGTCATTGAAGAAGAGTGGTCCGAGGTTCTGAGGCGAGTCCGGAGGGATGCGAGCTTCACCGCCAAGCTTCGGAGTGCCTGGGACGGGGCCCCGATCCGGAACACGACCAAGGCCGAGGCTCAGAGCGTGGAAGATCCGGCGGTCGTCTTCCACGCGCACATCACCCCCTCTGACTGGACCAAGTACATCGGCCCGACTGAGGCGGCCGGAGGCAGCTACAACCGGATCATGCCGTTCGCTCTGGGGTCCGTGCCGATGCTGGATGACGACCGTGCCACCCTGCCGGAGGTGAACGGGTGGGATCTGACTCAGGCCTACTACTGGGCTGCCGACGGCAGGCGTGTGATCAGCCTCGGAGATGACGCCCGGCCGCTCTGGAGGACCGTGAGGCGGTACGCCAGGATCATTGCTGAGAGCCTGCCGGAGGCCCAGGCCGTGTACGTCGAGCGGACGGCCGAACAAACGATCCGGGTAGCGGCGTGCCTGGCAGCCTCGGAACAGTCTGAGGTGATCGACCGTGCTTGCCTGTCCGCAGCGTTCTCCCTGGTGCGCTACAGCGTCCGCTGCGCGGTGAGCATCACGGGTGGTGCGGCGGGGGCGCTCAAGCCTGCCCGCCGCGTGCCGACGCTGGCGGAGAAGGTCCGAGCCCGGATCGAGATGCACGGGGGTAAAGCGAAGTCGTCCGAGCTGTTGCCGTACGTTGGTGCCTCGGCGGATGAGGTCAAGGCACTCCCGGGGGTGAAGGTCACTCTCGACCGCTCCGGCCTTGGGCGCCCGGCCACGGTCTACACCCTTGCTGAGGATGAGGCCGGTCACTCTCCGCGCAGCCGGCGAGTAGTCCAGCGTGACGAACGCCCGGCCACCGTGGTCCGCATGGACACCTACCGCCCGGCCAAGACCACGCCCCCGATTCCCGCGCCTACTCCCGCTCCCCGACGTGAACCGGCATCCTCCGGGAACCCGTTCCTCGCGCTCCTCTGAACGCTCGAATCAAAGCAAGCCGCCCCGGTCTTCTCGGCCGGGGCGGTTCTTTCATTTGCTCAGACGGTGCCGAACTGAACGTTGATGCCCCGGCCGTCCGCTCCGGGGGGAACGACGGACGGCCGGGGCGGTCGAGGGCGGACTACTCGCCGGGGTCGGGGCCCGTGTAGGCCGGTGAACGGAAGATGCGGCGGAACGCGCCGCGCCCGTGGTGCTGGTCGAGCCAACCGGTCAGGCCGGACAGGTCACCGCTGATCATCGCGGCGACTATGAGCCCGTGCAGCGTCTCGGCGCCCGCCCCGCCCATCTCGGTGAGGAAGCGCGAATACCGCGCCCCGACTCCGTGTTCGTATCCGGCCATCGCCAGGTGGAAGCGGGTGGCAATGCCGGGTTCGGCGTGGTCGAAGTCGGACGGCTCCAGCCGTCCCGTGGTGTCGCGGAACGCCAGCCGATCGGGCGGTGCGATCCGCTCGGCCAGGCCGAGGCCATCGGCCACCGTGGCGGCGATCGTCCGGGCCTCCCTGTCCGTCGCCCCCTCCATTACGATGCCCAGGTTGCGGGTCGATGCGGCGTCGTCCTTGTCCCTCGCCGAGTACGTACGCCCTTGGGAATCACGCCAGTTGATCCCGTACCGGCTCCGGATCGCCTGCCCGCCGTGGAGTCGGTATTCCCGGAACGACCCCCAATGCAGCGCATCATGCGCGTAGCTTCGGAGCAGGTCGAGCGCCACTAGTTCCGGCGACGCCAACCGGGGATCGTTCAGCCGCCCATACCGGGTGATCACGGATGCGAGTTGCACGTGCCGGTAACCCTGGTTGGGGTGGTGGAAGCCGCCGAAGGCGTCAGGCTGGGTCGAGCGCACCCCGACCCACACCCGATCGATCGGCAACAGCTGGCGCAACCCCAACTCCCGGTAGCGGTCGGCCAGTAGAGCCGCCCCGCGCCGGAACACCTCCCGCGCCGGCTCGTCCGCCCAGGTGTCCACCACCCAGTTCAAGAGCGAGAAGGTCACGTGCGGGTGTGCCTGGTCCAGGGCGGCCGTCGACCGCCGTCCGGCCAGCAGATGTGCCAGCTCGGCGCGCTCGGCCGGGTCTCCGGCCAGGTGCTCGTTCGGCCCCAGGTAGGAGGGGGTGAGCGAGCGACCGAGGGTCAGGACCGCCGACGAGCGATCAGCTCCCGGTGTGACTCCTGCATTCCTTCGGGGAGATTGTCCGGTGAGAACCATCGAGCCTCCAAGATCTCAAACGAAGCGACCTTGATCCGTCCACTGACGTAGAGCGCCTCGTAGGCGACTTCGACGCGCAGCTTGTATCCGCTCTTCAGGTGAGCCAGCTCGCACACCTTCACCGTGAGCCCGGTCTCCTCCCCGACCTCACGCACGATCGTGTCCTCGAACGTCTCCTTCGCGTTCGCGTAGCCGGTCGGCAGACCCCACTGCCGACCCTCCGGCCACAGCCGGTGCTTGAGGAGCAACACCCGGCCTTCCTCATCGCGGACGATGCCCGTAACCCCGACCATGAACTTCGAGTGCCACAGCCACAGAACGCGCCATTGCATCGGCCCCCGGATGATCCGCCAGAGCTTCGCAACGATCTTCCTCATGGGTTCGCCCCTTCATTGGTTGGGCCACTCCCGCGTGCTGCTTGCGCGGTCGGCCCACGATCCCTCACCCCACCCCACCGACACCAAATCCCGTGATCATCAGATCAATTGGGGCGGCGTCAGTGCTGGTGTCGGTCGCTCCGTCACAGCCGGCCGACGGACCAACCAACCCAGAGGGCCAGGACGACGACCACAGCCGACAGCGAAACGCGCCAGGCCCACACCAGCCGCGCGCACGGACGGCCGTCACGCCAGAGGCTCGCCTCGCGGTACTCGTCTTGCTGCTCAGCGGCCAGAGCCTCACCGATGCTGCTCACCCGCGCGAGGCCTGCCAATCAAAGAAACCGCCCGGAGCGTCGTCCGGCGGAATGAGGTCCGCCTGCTGAACGACTCGCTCGACCCCGCCACGCAACGGCCGGACGTACAGGCCGAACTTGCGGATCTCCATGATCTCGACGGCGGCGCCGCTGCGGCGCACGTAGACCTGCTGGCCCTCTTCCGGCTTCCACTGCTCCGCCACGGTCACCCCCACAAGCTGATCCGGGTGGTCAGCATGTCGACGGGCACCTGACGCGGCGGGGCGTCCGGCTCGAACAGGGGCCGGACCAAGGCTTTGCCGTCCTCGGCCCCCACCATCTCCACCAGGTGCCCGGTAGTCAGGTCTTTCCGGATCGGGTTGTTGTTGATCCGCTCCATGAGCTCCGCGTGGGTGCGGCGACGCTTCGGCGGATGGCTCGTGTCGTGCTGCTGGGCGTTCACCACGGACATGCCTGGGCTCCCTCACGCTCGGCTACTGATCGGTGCTTCGAAGGTAGGGAGCGAGGACAAGCCGTCTCAAGAAAGTTGCGAGTAGTTGCGTCCCGTTCAGCCCAACGCGCCTATGGCGGCCGTGATCAGTCCCCGAGCTTCACGCCCGTAGACAGCATGTGCTTGCAAGTCAGCGAACGTCCGCACGTACTCGCGCACCTCGCCGGGCGTCGTCACGTTCACGGCAGCGGAGACTAGTTCGACCTGCACTCGTCGGTCGTCATAGACCCGGAAGGATTCAACGGGCCACATGCTGCGCTCAGCGGTGAACGGGATGATCCCCAGGCTGACGCGCGGCAGCGAGATGACGGCCAGTAGATGCCCGAGTTGGCCCGCCATGGCCTCCGCGTCCCCGAGGCGGTACCGCAGCACGGACTCTTCAACGACGAACGCGAAGCGGCGATCGCCGGTGTGGATCACCTTTGCCCGTTCCATCTTGGCCTCGATGGCCCGTTCCATGTCGTCGGGCGTCCGGCTTGCATCAGCGAAGCGGGACATGATCGCTCTCGCGTATGCCGAGGTCTGGAGAACTCCGGGGATCACGTCCGAGGTGTAGAAGCGAAACGCCTTGGTTTCCTCGTACAGCTTGGCGTACGAGTCCTGGAGACTGCGGAGACCGCCAGCCCGAAGCCTGCGCCACTCCACGTACATGGACTCGACGGCTCTGGACGCGGAGATCAGGTCGTCTACCTGATCTGTGGCGTCGCACGCGGCGCACCATGCCCTGATGTCAGCTTCAGACGGGGCTGCCTGTCCATCCTGGATGCGCGAGGTCTTAGAAGGGTGCCAACCGCACCGGACAGACAGCTCACGCCCATTGATCCCCGCGTCCTTGCGAATGCCCTTGAGTCGATCTGCGAGCGCCTTCCGGGCTGCCTGAGCGCTAGTGGACGGGGGTGATGACGACATGAACTGACTGTCCGGTGTTCGTAGCTGCGAGGGTCAGACGTGGTACTTCTCGTGCGGGATGCCACGATCCCAGACCGCTTCGAAGGCGTCTACGCACAGCTTCGCAACGGCCGGCTCGGTTCGGAGTTCCTTCGGAGGCTCGGCCCAGTCCCCGTCACCGGTGAAGTGATTGAAGACGACCGTCTCTCCGTCGAAGACCCAGAAGTCGTTACCCGGAAGCGCCAGATCCGATGCCAGACGCCTCGGCAACCACCGGACCTGTTCCCCGGAGGCGAGATTGACGATGGTGCCGCCATGCTCGTAGCGGATGTACTCGGTCACGGGCTCCGACACGATTCGGGCCCGGCGGATCACTACGCCACGAGCAACGGTCGCCCTGATCTGTTCGACCCAAGGCCGCCAGTAGTCCGAGTTCGGGTCGTTGTCCCGCTCGCCCGTCTGCTGCCAGCGCCGGAAGCCGGACGACTCGCCGCCAACGCTGTAGGAGTCCCGCATCTCCAGGTGTACCGCTGATCGTTGCGCCCTGGCCAACAGGTCGTCAAAGCTCGGCACCACCAGCTGCCCTGCGTTCTGCGACATCGCACGCCTTCCTAATGATCGGCACCATGCGTGCCGGAATCCGGATGACTGACTCATGAGCAGGAATTCCCGCCGAGTGGTCCGGGGCCCAGCTCTGGCCGCCCACCTCGGCGGCAAGCAAGGCATCTGCTGTCTCGCCCTGGAAGACCAGATCCGCCGTCTCCTCCTCGACCCACACCGTGGGAGAGCCGTCCTTCTCGGTGTTGGGATCAATCCCGATGAACTCTAGGCTCACAACTACCTCCTGTGTCGAGTCCGTTGCAGGTACTTGCGCGGGGTCACCACTACCCAGGGGCAGGTGCCGC
Organism: Kitasatospora sp. NPDC001683; assembly: GCF_053596495.1. Classification (NCBI taxonomy): domain Bacteria; kingdom Bacillati; phylum Actinomycetota; class Actinomycetes; order Kitasatosporales; family Streptomycetaceae; genus Kitasatospora; species Kitasatospora sp. NPDC001683. The sequence goes on along the minus strand of NZ_JBSFGK010000004.1, from coordinate 72,768 downwards.
AACACTCCGCAGCCATGGGTGGAGGAGGCGCCGGGCCGGGCAAGCTGCTCCGGGGGTGATCAGTAGCTCGCCAATCGGGCGCATGTCCGCATAGATCCAAAGGTGCAGGGGAGGGAACATCACGGGTTCGAGACGGCGAGTCCGTTCACTCCCGTTGATCAGGTAAGCCCAGTAGCATCGCGAGCGAGGCGATGGCGAAGGTGGTGGCCAGCGGTGACACGGCAGGACCGGTACGGCACGGTGGCGCCGGTGCGGCGGGTGGTAGCCTGATGGGCAAAGACAGTATTCGACGGGTCGGTCCGTTGAACAGCACTCCGGCGCGGAACGCGCCGAGCAGCAGCGGTCATGCCGCTGTACCCGGGCAGGCCGGTTCTCCACAGCTGCCCGTACCGGCGGCCCCGCCGGGCACCGGCACCGCGGGACCGGCCCGCGGCGCCCAACCCGACGCCGAGGCCAGGCCCTGGGGCGCCGGGGACCCGGGCTCGATCTACGACTACATCCGGGTCGCCACCTTCGCGATCGGCCCCGACGGGCGGATCAGCCAGTGGAGCGAGCGGGCCGCCGAGTTCTTCGGCGTCCCCGCCGCCGAGGCCGTCGGCGCCGACCCGATCACCACCTTCGTGCCCCGCGAGCTCTGGCAGCGCGGCCGCGCCCGGCTCGAGCGCACCCTGGCCGGCGAGGAGTGGGTCGGAACCACCCCGTACCGGGACGCCGGCGGCGGCGAGGGCCTCGCCGAGCTCTACCTGATGCCCGACAGCGCCCTGCCCACCGCGGGCGCCACCTGCCTGGCCGTCGACCTCGGCCGACTGCGCCGGATCGAGACCGACCTCGCCGCCTCCGAGGCCGTTTTCGGCCAGACCCCCACCGGCTTCGTGCTCTTCGACGACCGGCTGCGGCTGCAGCGGGTCAACGACGCCTTCGCCGCCGGCATGGGCCTGGTCCCCACCGACCTCGAGGGCCTCACCCCGCACGACCTCTTCCCGCCCTCCGAGGCCGACCGGCTCACCGCCGCCCTGCGCAAGGTCCTCGCCACCGGCGAGCCCGTCTTCGACCTGCGCTTCCACGGCGTCGTCCCGACCCGCGACGGCAACCGGCTGTGGGCCGTCTCGCTGTACCGGCTCAACAGCTCGGCCGGGCAGCCGATGGGCGTGGCCGGGCAGGTCTCCGACGTCACCAGCCGCCACGTCGCCGAGCGCGAGGCCGACGGCGTGCGCCGCAACCTCGCCCTGCTCAACGAGGCCAGCGCGCACATCGGCTCCACCCTCGACCTGGAGACCACCGCCAAGGAGCTCCTCGACGTCGTCGTCCCGCCGTTCTGCGACCTCGCCACCGTCGACCTGTACACCGCGCTGCTCTCCGGCGAGACCGTCCCCAGCGCCGGCCGGCTCGGCGACACCGTGCTCACCGACGGCAGCGGCGAACTGCGCCGGGTCGCCGTCTCCAGCGTGCTCGGCGGCGCCTCCTCGGTGCTCGGCTCGGTCACCGGCCTGCCGATCGCCGAGGCCGGCGGCACCCTCTGTTACCCCCGCCGCTCCCCGCACGCCCGGGCGCTGCGCACCGGCCGCAGCGTCGTCCCGGAGCCCGGCCGCGACCCGCTGCTGCGCTCCACCCTGATCGTCCCGCTGGTCGCCCGCGACCAGGTGCTCGGCCTGGTCCAGCTCTCCCGGGCGATCGGCAGCGAACCCTTCGACGCCCGCGACGTGGCGATCGCCGAGGAACTGGTCGCCCGCGCCGCCGTCTGCATCGACAACGCCCGGCTCTACCGCCGCGAGCACGAGCGGGCGCTGATCCTCCAGCGCAGCCTGCTGCCCCCGGGCAACCCGGCCGCCAGCGGCCTGGAGATCGCCTGCCGCTACCTGCCCAGCAACAACAACACCGAGGTCGGCGGCGACTGGTTCGACGTCATCCCGCTGCCCGGCAACCGCACCGCGCTGGTCATCGGCGACGTGATGGGCCGCGGCCTGCGCGCCGCCGTCGCCATGGGCCAGCTGCGCACCGCGGTGCGGACCCTGGCGATGCTCGACCTCGACCCGGCCGAGGTGCTCGGCGCGCTGGACGAGATCGCCCGCGGCCTCGGCGACGACTCCGTCCCGGCCGGCCCGCCCGCCCCGTACGGCCGGCTCACCTCGACGGCCGACGAGGAGGCCCGCGAGGTCTACCTGGCCACCTGCGTCTACGCCGTCTACGACGCCGTCACCCGCCGTTGCGTGTTCGCCAACGCCGGCCACCTGCCGCCCGTCCTGCTCAGCCCCGGCGAGCCCGCCCGGATGCTCGACGTGCCGCCCGGCCTGCCGCTCGGCGTCGGCGGCGAGCCCTTCGAGGAGGTCGAACTGACCCTCCCGGACGGCGCCGTGCTCGGCCTCTACACCGACGGCCTGGTGGAGAGCCGCAAGCACCAACTGGACGAGGGCCTGCGCGCCTTCCGGGCCGCGCTCGCCGACCGGGGCAAGGGCCTGGAGGACCTCTGCGACCACGTCCTCGGCGAGCTCGACCCGCACCACGGTGAGGACGACATCGCGCTGCTGATGGCCAAGGTGCACGCCTTCCCCGAGGACGCCGTCGGCAACTGGTTCCTGCCGCCCGAGCCCACGTCCGTCGCCAAAGCCCGTGAGCTGGCCTGCAGCTGGCTGCTGTCCCGGGGCCTGGAGGAACTGGTCGACACCACCGAGCTGCTGGTCAGCGAGCTGGTCACGAACGCGCTCAAGCACGGACGGGGCGAGATCCGGCTGCGGCTGCTGCGCGAGCGCAGCATGGTCTGCGAGGTCTGGGACGACGGCTACGCCCAGCCCCGGCAGCGGCGCGCCCAGGAGACCGACGAGGGCGGGCGCGGCCTGCAGCTGGTCAGCCTGCTGGCCGAGCGCTGGGGCAGCCGGCGCACGCCCAAGGGCAAGATCGTCTGGTTCGAGCTGGCGCTGTAGCCGGGCACTGGGCCGTCCGGGTGCAGTCGCCCGGCGGTCCGCCGTGTCGACGCGGCCCGGGCCGGGCGGGCGGCGTTCCATGGCGACCATGCGTGTCCGTCAGCTCACCGCCGCAGCCGTGGCGCTGCTGCTCGCCGCCGGTCTCGGCGGCTGCTCCGACGACCGGGACCCGGTCCGTGGCCCCGAGCCCGCCCCGGCCCCGGCCTCGGCCTCGGCCGACCCCACCGCCACCACCGGGGACGTCCGCCCCGCCGACCGCGACGCCGTCGAGAACGGCGGCACGCTGCGCTGGGCGCTGGACGGCGTCCCGGCCACGCTGAACGTCTACCAGAGCGCCGCCACCGCCGACTCGGCGCTGCTCGCGCACGCGCTGTACCCCTCGCTGTTCCGGCCCGACGAGCACGGGCGGCTCGCCCCCGACCCGGACTACCTGACCGGCGCCGAGTGCACCCCGCCCGGGCAGCAGCCGCAGGTGGTCACCTACCGGCTCAACCCGCACGCCGTCTGGAGCGACGGCACCCCGCTGTCGGCCGCCGACCTCACCGCCCAGCGGACCGCCCTGTCCGGGCAGGACCCGGCCTACCGGGGCGGGCACCCGGCCGGGTACGACGCCATCGAGTCGATCACCCAGGGCACCGACCCGCACGAGGTGAAGGTGACCTTCCGGCGGCCGTACGCCGAGTGGCGCGCGCTGTTCGGGCCGCTCTACCCGGCCGCCGAGACCTCCACGGCTGCGGCCTTCAACCGGGAGCTCACCGGCGTCGGCCACCTGAGCGCCGGGCCGTACACCCTCTCCAGCTACGACGCGAAGGGTGGACGGGTCACCGTGGTGAGCAACCGGCTCTGGTGGGGGGACCTGCCGAAGACCGACCGGATCGACTTCCTGGCCGTGCCGCCCGAGCAGCGGTTGGACGCGCTGGGCCAGGAGCGGCTGGACATCGCCCCGCTCACCGCGGCGGTGGACCGGGCGGTGCCGCCCGCCGCCACGGCCGGCGCCTCGGGGTCCGCCACCGCCGGCGCCTCGGGCTCCGCCGCCCCGGCTGCCGCCCCGCCCGCCCCGCCCGGCGCCCCGCCTGCCGCCGCGCCCGAGGCGGCCGCGCAGGTGTTGCGGCGGGCCGAGTCGCTGCCCGGGATCACCGTGCACCGGGCGGCCGCCGCCTCGCTCACCCAGCTCACCCTCAACGCGGCCCGCGGCCCACTCGCCGACGCGGCGGTCCGGCGGGCGGTGGGCCGGGCGGTCGACCGGCGGCGGATCGCCGAGGCCGCGCTCGCCCCGCTGGGGCTGCCCGGCGCCCCGCTCGGCAGCCACCTGCTCGCCGGGGACCAGGAGGGCTACCGCGACGACAGCGCCGCGGCCGGACCGGCCGACGCCGCGCAGCTGCTGGACGGGGCCGGCTGGAAGCGGCCGGACGGTGGCACCCGGACCAAGGACGGCAAGGAGCTCGCCCTCACCCTGCTCGTACCGGCCGGCTCCGCGACCGCCAAGCGCACCGCCGACGCGCTCACCGCCGACCTCGCCGAGTCCGGCATCGCGGTGAAGCCGCGGACCGCGCCCGCCGAGACCTACGTCCAGGAGCACCTGGCCGTCGGGGACTTCGACCTCGCGCTGTTCTCCTGGCCGGCCGGTCCCAGCCCGGCCGCCGAGCAGCGCGCCGCGTACGCCAAGCCCCGGCCGGACGCGGAGGGCGCGCTCGAACCGGGCGGCAACTACGGCCGCAGCGGCACCGAGGAGATCGACCGGCTGTTCGACCGGGCGGCCGCCGAACTCGACCCGGTGGCCCGCCTGGACCTGCTGCAGGAGGCGGACGTACGGATCTGGCAGCTGGGGCACTCGGTGCCGCTGTACCAGCGGCCGGAGCTGGTCGCGGTGCGGACCGGGGTGGCCGGGGTCGGGGTGTGGGGCTTCGGGTGGCCGCGCTTCCAGGACGTGGGCTGGAGCCGCTAGGGCCGGAGCGGATCACCGGCGCAAGGGTGGCGGAGCGCGACGGCGGGGTGAGGAGCGGGTGATCCACCTGTGATCTTGGTCCCGCCCGAGCTGCTCGTTTCCGCCCCTTTGGGCGCTTCCCCGTACCATAGGGAAAAGCCGAGGCATGTCCAGATGCCCGGCGGGTGGACCGGTAGTAGCAGGCGGAACGGGTGGCGGCGGCCGAAGGGGCCGCAAGTGCGCGTCTCGCGGCCGGGCCCGCCGTAACCCACGATTCCGGGAGAATCCGCTAGGCATGCCCACGCGCAACGACATCCGTAACGTCGCCATCGTCGCCCACGTCGACCACGGCAAGACCACGCTGGTCGACGCCATGCTGAAGCAGGCCGGCGCCTTCGCCGCCCACCAGCAGCTCGACGACCGCATGATGGACTCGAACGACCTGGAGCGCGAGAAGGGCATCACCATTCTCGCGAAGAACACCGCGGTCAAGTACCACCCGAAGGACGGCGGCGCGCCGATCACCATCAACATCATCGACACCCCGGGCCACGCCGACTTCGGTGGCGAGGTCGAGCGCGGTCTGTCGATGGTGGACGCGGTCGTCCTGCTGGTCGACGCCTCCGAGGGCCCGCTGCCGCAGACCCGCTTCGTGCTGCGCAAGGCGCTCGCGGCCCGGCTGCCCGTCATCCTGTGCATCAACAAGACCGACCGTCCGGACTCCCGGATCGACGAGGTCATCAACGAGACCTACGACCTGTTCCTGGACCTGGACGCGGACGAGGACCAGATCGAGTTCCCGATCGTCTACGCCTGCGCCCGTGACGGCGTCGCCTCGCTGACCAAGCCGGAGAACGGCACCGTTCCCGCGGACAGCACCAACCTGGAGCCGTTCTTCTCCACCCTGCTGGAGCACGTCCCGGCCCCCAGCTACGACGAGGACGCGCCGCTCCAGGCCCACGTCACCAACCTGGACGCCGACAACTTCCTCGGCCGCATCGCGCTGCTGCGCGTCGAGCAGGGCGAGCTGCGCAAGGGCCAGACCGTGGCCTGGATCAAGCGCGACGGCTCGATCCAGAACGTCCGCATCTCCGAGCTGCTGATGACCGAGGCGCTCACCCGCAAGCCGGCCGAGGTGGCCGGCCCGGGTGACATCTGCGCCGTCGCCGGCATCTCCGACATCATGATCGGCGAGACCCTGGCCGACACCGAGAACCCGATCGCACTGCCGCTGATCACGGTGGACGAGCCGGCCATCTCGATGACCATCGGCACCAACACCTCGCCGCTGGTCGGCCGCGGCGGCAGCGGCAAGGGCGCGGACGCCAAGTCCGGCGTCAAGGTGGACCGCAAGGTCACCGCCCGCCAGGTGAAGGACCGCCTGGACCGCGAGCTGATCGGTAACGTCTCGCTGCGCGTGCTGGACACCGAGCGTCCGGACGCCTGGGAGGTGCAGGGCCGCGGTGAGCTGGCGCTGGCCATCCTGATCGAGACCATGCGCCGCGAGGGCTTCGAGCTGACCGTCGGCAAGCCTCAGGTGGTCACCAAGGAGGTCAACGGCAAGGTCCACGAGCCGGTCGAGCGCCTCACCGTGGACGTGCCGGAGGAGCACATGGGTGCCGTCACCCAGCTCATGGGCGTCCGCAAGGGCCGGATGGACAACATGTCCAACCACGGCTCGGGCTGGGTCCGGATGGAGTTCGTCGTGCCGTCCCGCGGCCTGATCGGCTTCCGCACCGAGTTCCTCACCAGCACCCGCGGCACCGGCATCGCCCACTCGATCCACGAGGGCCACGAGCCGTGGTTCGGCCCCCTGACCACCCGCAACAACGGTTCGCTGGTCGCCGACCGGGCCGGTGTGGTCACCGCCTTCGCGATGACCAACCTGCAGGAGCGCGGCGTGCTCTTCTGCGAGCCGGGCACCGAGGTGTACGAGGGCATGATCGTCGGCGAGAACTCGCGCTCCGACGACATGGACGTGAACATCACCAAGGAGAAGAAGCTCACCAACATGCGGTCCTCGACCGCCGACGTGGCCGAGTCGATCGTCCCGCCGCGCAAGCTCTCGCTGGAGCAGTCGCTGGAGTTCTGCCGCGAGGACGAGTGCATCGAGGTGACCCCGGAGACGGTTCGCATCCGTAAGGTCGTGCTGGACCAGAAGGACCGCGGACGCACTGCCTCGCGCGCCAAGAAGGCGTGATCCGGACGGCTTGAACGGCCTTTGGCCGGAATGCTTCGCCCCCCTTTCCGATGGAGAGGGGGGCGAACTTTTTCAACTACTCCAAGTTGTCGGGGCCGCTATTAACGGAATAGCGCTCATCACATCGAGGTGTCCGCTGAGCGGACGTGACAGTTCGTCATCCGTGACGACTGTCCGTTTGGTGCCTGTCTGGCTATGTCTCAAATGTCCGGTTTTCGAAACTTACCGACTGTTCATGTGACCTAATTGAGATCGTCACTGGTCACTTTCGTGTCCGTGCGTGACGGATAGTGGAGCCAGTCAGGCTCGGGTCAAGGGTTAACGCGCAGGGGTGCGCGCCGAAACCACGAGCGCGGACGGCATTGCGGGCCCGGTGAGAACCGTTCCGTGGTGCCCTCCTCGTCGTAACGTCGAATTCAGGAGGCACACCGATGCGTGGTGTGAGCCAGGCCAAGTGGGTTGTCGCAGCTGTCGCTGTCGCGCTCGCCGCGACTGCTTGTAGCAGCAGTGGTAGCAGCGACTCCTCCGGGGGCAGCTCGGACAGCGGCGCGGTCAACGCCGCGGGCGTCTTCAGCTACCAGAGCGGGGAGCCGCAGAACCCGCTCCAGCCGGCCAATGCCAACGAGACCATCGGCGGCCGCATCATCAAGAACCTCTTCACGGGGCTCGTCGACTACGATCCCGCGACCGGCGCGCTGCGCAACCAGGTGGCCGACAAGATCGAGACCACCGACGCCAAGAACTACACCGTCACGCTGAAGTCCGGCTGGACCTTCCACGACGGCACCCCGGTCACCGCCGCGTCCTTCGTGAAGGCCTGGAACTGGTCGGCCAACGTCAAGAACAACCAGATCAACTCGTCCTGGTTCTCCGACATCGTCGGCTACGACGCCGTCCACCCGGAGAAGGGCGACCCGACCGGCACCGAGATGTCCGGCCTGAAGATCGTCGACGACACCCACTTCACCATCGAGCTGACCAGCCCGGTCTCGTACTTCACGTACAAGCTCGGCTACTCGGCGTTCTCCCCGCTGCCCGAGGGCTTCTTCAAGGACCCGGCCGGCTACGGCGAGAAGCCGGTCGGCAACGGCCCCTACCAGTTCGTCTCGTGGGAGCACAACAAGGCCATCACCGTGAAGGCCTACGACAAGTACGCGGGCAGCAACAAGCCGAAGAACGGCGGCATCGTCTTCCGCAACTACGCCACCGGCGAGGCCGCGTACAAGGACCTGATGTCCGACACCCTGGACGTCCTGGACCAGGTCGACTCGACCGACCTGCCGAAGTTCAAGGACGACCTGGGCAAGCGCGCCGTCGACCAGCCGCAGGGCGCCATCCAGAACATCTCGTTCGCGCTGTACAACGCGGACTGGTCCTCCCTGGACAAGGACAAGGCCGCCAAGATCCGCCAGGGCATCTCGATGGCGATCGACCGCGACACCATCACCAAGACCGTCCTGAACGGCAACCGCCAGGCCGCCGACGCGTTCGTGGCGCCCGGCGTCATGGGCTACAAGGCCGGCACCTGCGGCGACGCCTGCAAGTTCGACCCGGCGAAGGCCAAGCAGCTCATCACCGAGAACGGTGGCGTCCCCGGCGGCAAGCTCAGCATCATGTACAACTCCGACGGCAGCCACAAGGAGTGGGTGGACGCGGTCTGCAACTCGATCCGGCAGAGCACCGGCGTCGAGTGCATCGGTGACCCGAAGCCGGACTTCAAGACCGTCCGCGACCTCGTCACCAAGCAGCAGGTCCCGAGCATGATGCGGACCGGCTGGCAGCAGGACTACCCGCTGAACGCCAACTTCCTGCGTGACGTCTACGGCACCGGTGCGTCCTCCAACGACTCCCACTACTCCAGCCCGGAGTTCGACAAGCTGGCGAAGGAGGCGGACGCCGCGACCTCGGTCGAGAAGACCGCCGAGCTGTACCAGCAGGCCGAGGCCGTTCTGGCCAAGGACATGCCGTCCATCCCGCTCTGGTACTACAAGACCAGCTCCGGCTACTCCAACAAGGTCCAGAACGTGAAGTTCGACTCCTTCGGCGACCCGGTCTTCACCGACGTCGAGGTCAAGAAGTAATCGGTCGGCACCGCCTGACCCAGTGCCAACGGCCGGTGCCCGTCCCATCCCCACAAGGGCGAGGACTGGTACCGGCCGTTGGCACGCCGACTTATCTCTCTGGGTTGACGGGCCCAGCAGAGCCATACATGGAGGCACGATGGGGCGTTTTGTCGCGAGGCGACTGCTCCAGATGATCCCGGTCTTCTTCGGAACGACCTTGCTCATCTTTATGATGGTGCACGCGCTGCCGGGCGACCCGGTGGCAGCGTTGTGGGGCGAAAAGGCGCCGGACCCGGCCCAGCTTGCTGCCCGGAAGCACGCGCTGGGCTTGGACAAGCCGATGCTCCAGCAGTACTTCGACTACATGGGGGGCATGCTCACCGGGGACTTCGGGAAGACCCTGGCCGGGCGGCCGGTGCTCGACGTGATCACCGAGGCGCTGCCGGTCACCATCCGGCTGGCGCTGTTCGCGTTCGCCATCGAGATCGTGCTGGGTGTCAGCGTCGGCCTGTTCGCCGGTCTGCGTCGCGGCAAGGCGTTCGACAAGGGCGCGCTGGTCGTCACCCTGCTGCTGATCTCGATCCCGGTCCCCGTGCTGGGCTTCATCTTCCAGACGGTCTTCGCGGACGACCTGAAGTGGGTCACGCCGACCGTCCAGGACTCCAACGACATCACGCAGCTGGTGCTGCCGGCCTTCGTGCTCGGTTCGCTGTCGCTGGCCTACGTGGCGCGTCTCACCCGTACCTCCATAGCCGAGAACATCAAGGCCGACTACGTCCGCACCGCGGTGGCCAAGGGTCTGCCGCGCCGCAAGGTGATCACCACTCACCTGCTGCGCAACTCGCTGATCCCGGTGGTCACCTTCCTCGGCACCGACCTCGGCGCCCTGATGGGCGGCGCGATCGTCACCGAGGGCATCTTCAACGTCAAGGGTGTCGGCAACGCGCTCTTCAAGGCGATCAACCTGAAGGAGGGCTCGACGGTCGCCGGCTTCGTGGCCTTCCTGGTGATCGTGTACCTGGTTGCCGGACTGATCGTCGACCTGCTTTACGCGGTCCTGGACCCGAGGATCCGTTATGCCTGACCTGACCGAGAAGAAGAACGTCGAGGACGTCCCGGCGCAGGCGGCCGCCGCGGTCGCCGAGCCCAAGCCGGAGAAGGCGCGCAGCCTCGGTTCCGACGCCTGGCAGGACCTGCGCCGCCGGCCGATCTTCGTGATCTCCGCGCTGCTGATCCTGCTGCTGGTCGTCATCGCGATCGATCCGAGCCTGTTCACCTCGGTGGACCCGCGCGCCGGCGACCTGCGCAACCACTACCTGACGAAGCCGAACTACAGCCACTTCTTCCAGCCGGACTGGTTCGGCTACGACCTCCAGGGGCGCAGCATCTACGCCCGCGTCCTGTACGGCGCCCGCGCGTCGGTGGTGGTCGGCATCTGCGTGACCCTCGGTGTGACCATCCTCGGTGGCATCACCGGCATGGTCGCCGGTTACTTCGGCGGCTGGGTCGACACGATCGTCTCCCGCGTCACCGACATCTTCTTCGGCATCCCGCTGCTGCTCGGCTCGCTGGTGATCCTGAACGCCTTCACCTCGCGCACCGTCTGGAGCGTGGTCTTCGCGCTGGTCGCCCTGGGCTGGACCCAGATGACCCGTGTCATGCGCGGTTCGGTGATCACGGTCAAGCAGGCCGACTTCGTGACCGCGGCCAAGGCGCTCGGCGCCGGCACCGGCCGGATCATGTTCAAGCACATCCTGCCGAACGCGATCGCCCCGGTGATCGTGGTCGCCACCATCGCCCTCGGCGGTTACATCGCCACCGAGGCGACGCTGAGCTTCCTCGGCATCGGTCTGCAGGACCCGACCATCTCCTGGGGCATCGACATCAACTCGGCCCAGAAGGTGATCCGTACGGCTCCGTTCGCGCTGTTCTTCCCCGCCGGCATGCTGAGCCTCACCGTGCTGGCCTTCATCATGCTCGGCGACGCGGTGCGCGACGCCCTCGACCCGAAGCTCCGCTGAGAGAAGAGGTGACGACCCGATGACCACCGTGATCGAGAAGAACAACCAGAAGAGCGACCGTCTCGAAGTCGGAACCCCGCTCCTGGAGGTCAAGGACCTCCACGTGGAGTTCCACACCCGGGACGGCATCGCCAAGGCCGTGAACGGCGTCAACTACTCCGTCGCGGCCGGCGAGACCCTCGCCGTGCTCGGCGAGTCCGGCTCCGGCAAGTCCGTGACGGCCCAGACCATCATGGGCATCCTGGACATGCCCCCGGGCAAGGTGACCCAGGGCGAGATCCTGTACCGCGGCCAGGACATGCTCAAGATGAGCAACGAGGAGCGGCGGAGGATCCGCGGCCGGAAGATCGCGATGATCTTCCAGGACGCGCTGTCCGCCCTCAACCCGGTGCTCAACGTGGGCTACCAGCTCGGCGAGATGTTCCGGGTGCACCAGGGCGCCTCCAAGGCCGAGGCGAAGGCCAAGGCCATCGAGCTGATGGACCGGGTGCGCATCCCCGCCGCCAAGCAGCGGGTGAACGACTACCCGCACCAGTTCTCCGGCGGCATGCGCCAGCGCATCATGATCGCCATGGCGCTGTCGCTGCAGCCCGACCTGATCATCGCCGACGAGCCCACCACCGCCCTGGACGTGACCGTCCAGGCCCAGGTGATGGACCTGCTGGCGGAGCTCCAGGCCGAGTACAACATGGGCCTGATCCTGATCACCCACGACCTCGGCGTGGTCGCCGACGTCGCGGACAAGATCGCGGTGATGTACGCGGGCCGGATCGTCGAGACCGCCCCGGTGCACGAGCTGTACGCGAACCCCGCGCACCCGTACACCAAGGGCCTGCTGCGCTCGATCCCGCGTCTGGACCAGAAGGGCCAGGAGCTGTACGCGATCAAGGGCCTGCCCCCGAACCTGCTGAAGGTTCCGGCCGGCTGCGCGTTCAACCCCCGCTGCGACGTCGCCACCGACCTGTGCCGCACGGAGATCCCGGCGCTGCACCACGTGACGGACGAGGACGGCAAGGAGCTCACCGGCCGCCGCAGCGCGTGCCACCTCTGGAAGGAGACCCTCCATGGCTGAGAACATCCTGGAGGTCAAGGACCTGGTCAAGCACTACCCGCTGACCCAGGGCATCCTGTTCAAGAAGCAGGTCGGCGCCGTCAAGGCGGTCGACGGCATCTCCTTCGAGCTGAAGAAGGGTGAGACCCTCGGCATCGTCGGCGAGTCCGGCTGTGGCAAGTCCACGCTGGCCAAGGTGCTGATGAACCTGGAGCGGGCCACCTCCGGCCAGGTGCTGTTCAAGGGCGAGGACATCTCCCAGCTGTCGGGCTCGGCCCTCAAGGCCGTCCGGCGCAACATCCAGATGGTGTTCCAGGACCCGTACACCTCGCTGAACCCGCGCATGACGGTCGGCGACATCATCGGGGAGCCCTTCGAGATCCACCCCGAGGTGGCGCCCAAGGGCGACCGCCGCAAGGCCGTCCAGGACCTGCTGGACGTCGTGGGTCTGAACCCGGAGTACATCAACCGGTACCCGCACCAGTTCTCCGGCGGTCAGCGCCAGCGCATCGGCATCGCCCGCGGCCTCGCGCTCAAGCCCGAGATCATCATCTGTGACGAGCCGGTCTCCGCCCTGGACGTGTCCGTCCAGGCGCAGGTGATCAACCTGCTGGAGCAGCTGCAGGGCGAGTTCGGCCTGTCGTACATGTTCATCGCGCACGACCTCTCCATCGTCCGGCACATCTCCGACCGCGTCGGCGTGATGTACCTGGGCAAGATGGTCGAGATCGGCTCCGACGAGCAGATCTACGACAACGCCACCCACCCGTACACCCAGGCGCTGCTCTCCGCGGTGCCGGTGCCGGACCCGACGGCGCGCGAGTCCCGCGAGCGGATCATCCTCAGCGGGGACATCCCCTCGCCGGCCAACCCGCCGTCCGGCTGCCGCTTCCGCACCCGCTGCTGGAAGGCGGAGGAGCGCTGCGCGGAGGAGGTCCCGCTGCTGGCGATCCCGACCACGCTGGAGGGCCCGGCCGCGCACGAGTCGGCCTGCCACTTCGCCGAGGTCCGGGAGTCGGCCGCGGCCTGACCCGCCCGTACGCACCCGGAAGGGCCCGTGGCTTTCGGCCACGGGCCCTTCCGGCGTTCCGACCGGGCTTGCGACCGGGCTTCCGGCGGGGCACTGCGCCGATCCGGCGCCGCGTCAACTCGGCAGCGGGTCGCGGCACCCGTCCGGGTGCACCCGGCTCGCGCCGTCGCCGGGGCGCGCTTCTCATGGGGTGTGATGCGACACACACCCCTGAGGAGGGACCTCCATGCCCGTAGCCGCCCGCGCTCGCCTGGTCCTCGCCGCTGCGACGTCCGTGGTCCTGGTGGCCACCGGGTGCAGCAGCGGCGGCGGCGGCGGAACCAGTTCGTCGGACGCCAGCAAGACCTTCAGCTACCAGAGCAGTGAGCCGCAGAACCCGCTGCAGCCCGCCAACGCGAACGAGGTCGGCGGCGGTCGCATCATCCAGAACCTCTTCAAGGGGCTGGTGGACTACGACCCGAGCACCGCCAAGATCCGGATGCAGGTCGCGGACAAGATCGACACCAGCGACTCGCAGACCTTCAAGGTCACGCTGAAGGACGGCTGGAAGTTCCACGACGGAACCCCGGTGCACGCCAAGAACTTCGTGGACGCCTGGAACTGGGGCGCCAACCCGGCCAACGGCCAGATCAACAGCTCCTGGTTCTCCGACATCGAGGGCTACCAGGACGTCCACCCGACCAACGGGAAGCCCACCACGGACAAGATGTCCGGACTGACCGTCACCGACGACCTGCACTTCACCGTCAACCTGAGCCACAAGGTCTCGTACTTCGAGTACAAGCTCGGCTACATCGCCTTCTCGCCGCTGCCGGACGGCTTCTTCAAGGACCCGGCCGGGTACGGGCAGAAGCCGGTGGGCAACGGCCCGTACCAGTTCGTCAGCTGGGCGCACAACAGCGAGGTGGTCACCAAGACCTTCCCGGGCTACCAGGGCGTGGACAAGCCGAAGAACGGCGGCATCGTCTTCAAGATGTACAACACGTCCGAGGCCGCCTACGCGGACCTGCAGTCCAGCAACCTGGACGTGATGGACCAGGTGCCGCCGTCCGCGCTGGCGACGTACAAGAGCGACCTCGGCGACCGGGCCATCGACGCCCCGCAGGGCGCGATCCAGAACATCGGCTTCACGCTCTACCAGTCCGACTGGTCCTCGCCGGACAAGGCCAAGGTGCGCCAGGGCCTGTCGATGGCGATCGACCGCGGCACCATCACCAAGACCGTGCTGCAGGGCTCCCGCAAGCCGGCCACCGCCTGGGTCGCGGAGGGCGTGGAGGGCTACAAGGACGGCGCCTGCGGCGACTTCTGCAAGTTCGACCCGGCGAAGGCGAAGCAGCTGATCCAGGAGGGCGGCGGCGTCCCCGGCAACAAGCTGCTGATCACCTACAACGCGGACGGCGGCCACAAGGAGTGGGTCGACGCGGTCTGCAACTCGATCCGGCAGAACACCGGCGTCGACTGCCTGGGCGACCCGAAGCCCGACTTCAAGACCGCCCGCGCGGCGATCACCAGCCACCAGCTCAACGGCGCCTTCCGCACCGGCTGGGTGCAGGACTACCCGCTGAACGCCAACTTCCTGTCCGACGTGTACCGCACCGGCGCGGCCTCCAACGACTTCGGCTACAGCAGCCCGCAGTTCGACGACGCGGCCACCAAGGCCGACGCGGCCGCCAGCGTCGCCGACACGGTGAGCGGCTACCAGAGCGCCGAGGCCGTGCTGCCGAGCGGCATGCCGGCCATCCCGCTCTGGTACTACCGCACCAACTCGGGCTACTCGACCAAGGTGCAGAACGTGAAGTTCGACTCCTTCGGCAACCCGGCCTGGACCGAGGTCGAGGTCAAGGGCTGACCCGCCCCCACTCCGGCCCCGCCCTCCCCGCACGGAGGGCGGGGCCCGGTCCGCTCGGCCGACCGCCCCCGGTCGGCAAGCCCTGGAAGGAGGCTCGGATGGGCAGTTACGTGCTGCGGCGGGTGCTGCAGATGGTCCCGGTGTTCTTCGGTACCACGCTGCTGATCTTCGTGATGGTCTACACGCTGCCGGGCGACCCGGTGTCGGCGCTGTTCGGCGAGAAGGCGGCCGACCCGGCGGTGGTGGCCAGCATCAAGCACAAGTACTTCCTGGACCAGCCGCTCTGGAAGCAGTACCTGCACTACATGGGGAACCTGTTCCAGGGCGACTTCGGCACCAGCTTCACCGGCCGCCCGGTCTCGGACATCATGGCCGGCGCCTTCCCGGTCACCATCCGGCTCGCGCTGCTGGCCTTCGTGTTCGAGGTGATCCTGGGCCTCACCCTCGGCGTGGTCTCCGGACTGCGGCGCGGCAGCATCCCGGACACCCTGGTGCTGGTCCTGACCCTGGTGGTGATCTCGATCCCGGTCTTCGTGCTGGCGTACATCGCGCAGACCGTCTTCGCCACCAATCTCGGCTGGGTCACCCCGACCGTGCAGGACAGCTACGACCTCTCCCAACTCGTCCTGCCGGCCTTCGTGCTGGGCTCGCTCTCGCTCGCCTTCGTGGCCCGGCTGACCCGGACCTCGATCGGCGAGAACCTGCGGGCCGACTACATGCGCACGGCCGTCGCCAAGGGCCTGCCCCGGCGCACCATCGTCTTCCGGCACCTGCTGCGCAACTCGCTGATCCCGGTGGTCACCTTCCTCGGCACCGACCTGGGCGCGCTGATGGGCGGCGCGATCGTCACCGAGGGCATCTTCAACGTGCAGGGCATCGGCAACGTCCTGTACCGGGCGATCAACACCAAGGAAGGCCCCACCGTGGTCGGCATCGTCACCGTCCTGGTGATCGTCTACCTGGTCGCCAGCCTGCTCGTCGACCTGCTCTACGCGGTCCTGGACCCGAGGATCCGCTATGTCTGACATCCACGACGAGGACTCGTACGAACCGCACCCCAAGCCCGGCGTCTCGCGCCTGGACTACGCGGGCGAGCAGGGCATGGCGGTCGAGCAGGAGACCTTAGTCGAACGCGACGTGGAGAAGCGGGAGGAGGCCCGCAGCCTCTGGGGCGACGCCTGGCGGGACCTGCGCCGGCGGCCGATCTTCCTGCTCTCGGCGGTGCTGATCCTGCTGCTGGTGGTGATGGCGATCTTCCCGTACGCCTTCACCGACGCCGACCCGCGCAAGGCCGACCTGGTGAACGACTACCTGCGCCGGCCGGACTGGGGCGACGTGTTCGGGGCCGGCTGGTTCGGCTACGACGCCCAGGGCCGCTCGATCTTCGCCCGGGTCGTCTACGGCGCTCGCGCCTCGGTCACCGTCGGCATCTGCGTGACCGCCGCGGTCACCGTGCTCGGCGGGCTGACCGGCATGGTCGCCGGGTACTTCGGCGGCGCCGTGGACGCGGTGATCTCCCGGATCGTCGACATCTTCTTCGGCATCCCGCTGCTGCTCGGCGCCCTGGTGCTGCTGAACGCCTTCAGCACCCGCACGGTGTGGAGCGTGGTCATCGCGCTGGGCGTGCTCGGCTGGACCCAGATCGCCCGCGTCATGCGCGGCGCGGTGCTGACCGTCAAGCAGTCCGACTACGTGATGGCCGGACGGGCGCTCGGCGCCGGGACCGGGCGGCTGATGTTCCGGCACATCCTGCCGAACGCGATCGCCCCGGTGATCGTGGTCGCCACCATCGCGCTCGGCGGTTACATCGCCACCGAGGCGACGCTGAGCTTCCTCGGCATCGGTCTGCAGGACCCGACCATCTCCTGGGGCATCGACATCTCCTCCGCCCAGAAGGTGATCCGCACGGCACCGTACGTGCTGTTCTTCCCGGCCGCGGCGCTCTCCGTCACCGTGCTGGCCTTCATCATGATGGGCGACGCGGTGCGCGACGCCCTCGACCCGAAGCTTCGCTGAGCGAGGGGAGCGCGTCGTGAGTACAGCCGTGGAAACCGACACCGGCAGGCACGAGCGGGAGGTGCCGTACGAGGGGCCGCTGCTCGACGTACGGGACCTGCACGTCGAGTTCGTCACCCGGGACGGCGTCGCCCGGGCCGTCAACGGGGTCAACTACAGCGTCCGGGCGGGCGAGACGCTGGCGGTGCTGGGCGAGTCCGGCTCCGGGAAGTCGGTGACCGCGCAGGCGATCATGGGCATCCTGGACATGCCGCCGGCCCGGATCCCGCGCGGGGAGATCCGCTTCCGCGGCCGGGACATGCTGAAGATGGGCAAGGACGAGCGGCGGAGGATCCGGGGCCGGAAGATCGCCATGATCTTCCAGGACGCGCTGTCCGCCCTCAACCCGGTGCTCAGCGTGGGCTACCAGCTCGGCGAGATGTACCGGGCCCACCGGGGCACCTCCCGCGCGGAGGCGAAGGCCAAGGCCGTCGAACTGATGGACCGGGTGCGCATCCCGGCGGCCAAGCAGCGGGTGAACGACTACCCGCACCAGTTCTCCGGCGGCATGCGCCAGCGCATCATGATCGCCATGGCGCTCGCCCTGGAACCGGACCTGATCATCGCGGACGAGCCCACCACCGCGCTGGACGTGACCGTCCAGGCCCAGGTGATGGACCTGCTGGCGGAGCTGCAGGCCGAGTTCCACATGGGGCTCATCCTGATCACCCACGACCTGGGCGTGGTCGCCGACGTCGCCGACAAGATCGCGGTGATGTACGCGGGCCGGATCGTCGAGACCGCCCCGGTGCACGAGCTGTACGCGCGGCCCGCGCACCCGTACACCCGGGGCCTGCTGGACTCCATCCCGCGGCTGGACCAGAAGGGCCAGGAGCTCTACGCCATCAAGGGCCTGCCGCCCAACCTGCTGCGGATCCCCAGGGGCTGCGCCTTCAACCCGCGCTGCCCCCGGGCGCAGGACGTCTGCCGGGTCCAGGTGCCGGAGCTGTTTCCGGTCGCCGAGGACGACGGCACACCGCTGGAGGGGCGCGGCAGCGCCTGCTTCTTCTGGAAGGAGACCCTCCATGACCGCTAACGGGGCCAGCGCGACGAGCGGGGCGGTGCCGCAGGAAGCCGCCTTCGACCAGGAGGTGCCGCGCGGCGAGCCGATCCTGGAGGTCCGGAACCTGGTCAAGCACTTCCCGCTGACCCGGGGCGTGCTGTTCAGGCGGCAGGTCGGCGCGGTCAAGGCGGTGGACGGGGTGAGCTTCGACCTGATGCAGGGCGAGACGCTCGGCATCGTCGGCGAGTCCGGCTGCGGGAAGTCCACGCTGGCCAAGGTGCTGATGAACCTGGAACCGGCCACCGGAGGGTCCGTCCGGTACAAGGGGGAGGAGATCTCCCGGCTGTCCGGCAGCGCGCTGAAGGCCGTCCGGCGCAACATCCAGATGGTGTTCCAGGACCCGTACACCTCGCTGAACCCGCGCATGACGGTCGGCGACATCATCGGGGAGCCGTACGAGATCCACCCCGAGGTGGCGCCCAGGGGTGACCGCCGCAGGGCCGTCCAGGACCTGCTGGACGTGGTCGGGCTCAACCCCGAGTACATCAACCGGTACCCGCACCAGTTCTCCGGCGGCCAGCGCCAACGCATCGGCATCGCAAGGGGGTTGGCGCTCAAGCCGGAGATCATCATCTGCGACGAGCCGGTTTCCGCTCTGGACGTGTCCGTCCAGGCGCAGGTGATCAACCTGCTGGAGCAGCTGCAGGGCGAGTTCAACCTGTCGTACATGTTCATCGCCCACGACCTCTCCATCGTCCGGCACATCTCCGACCGGGTGGGGGTGATGTACCTGGGGAAGGTGGTCGAGATCGGCAGCGACACGGAGATCTACGACCACGCGACCCACCCGTACGCCCAGGCGCTGCTCTCGGCGGTGCCGGTGCCGGACCCGACGGCGCGCGAGTCCCGCGAGCGGATCGTGCTCACCGGGGACGTGCCCTCGCCGGCCAACCCGCCCTCGGGGTGCCGGTTCCGCACCCGCTGCTGGAAGGCGCAGGAGCGGTGCGTGGTCGAGGTGCCGCTGCTGGCCTCGCCGAGCTGGCTGGAGGGGGCGGCGTTCCACGACTCGGCGTGTCACTTCGCGGCGGAGCGCGAGATCGGGCAGAGCGCGGCGGAGCGCGAGATCGGGCAGAGCGCGGCGGAGCGCGAGAACGGACAGGGCGCGGACTGACCTCGCGCACCCGGGACGCGTCCTCGCGCCGAGGGCGCGCCCTTCGCCGTGATGCAACCGAGATCTCCCACAGCCTCCCCAAGTGCGCGCCGTTCCTTGATAGTTGCTCTGCGCCTGTCGATGCTCGCCACTGCGCTGAGGAGGGCTGCCCGGATGGACATGGTGGAGGTGACCGGCGGCGGTCGGGAGAACCTGGTGCCCGGGACCCCACTGCTGGAGGTCGACGACCTGCACATCGAGTTCCACACCCAGGACGGCGTCGCCAAGGCCGTCAACGGGGTGAGCTACTCGGTGGCGGCGGGGGAGACCCTGGCGGTGCTGGGCGAGTCCGGCTCGGGCAAGTCGGTGACCGCGCAGGCGGTCATGGGCATCCTGGACACGCCGCCCGGGAGGATCACCGCGGGGCGGATCCTGTTCCGGGGCGAGGACCTGCTGACCATGAGCCCCAAGCTCCGGCGGACGGTCCGGGGCCGGAAGATCGCGATGATCTTCCAGGACGCGCTGTCCGCCCTCAACCCGGTGCTCAGCGTGGGCTACCAGCTCGGCGAGATGTTCCGGACGCACCAGGGGCTGTCCCGTGCCGAGGCCCGGGCGAAGGCCGTGGAGCTGATGGACCGGGTGCGCATCCCGGCGGCCAAGCAGCGGGTCGGCGACTTCCCGCACCAGTTCTCCGGCGGCATGCGCCAGCGCATCATGATCGCCATGGCGCTCGCCCTGGAACCGGACCTGATCATCGCGGACGAGCCCACCACCGCGCTGGACGTGACCGTCCAGGCCCAGGTGATGGACCTGCTGGCGGAGCTGCAGGCCGAGTTCCACATGGGGCTCATCCTGATCACCCACGACCTGGGCGTGGTCGCCGACGTCGCCGACAAGATCGCGGTCATGTACGCGGGCCGGATCGTCGAGACCGCCCCGGTGCACGAGCTGTACGCACGCCCGGCCCACCCGTACACCCGGGGCCTGCTGGACTCCATCCCGCGGCTGGACCAGAAGGGCCAGAACCTGCACGCCATCAAGGGCCTGCCGCCCAACCTGCTGCGGATCCCCGAGGGCTGCGCCTTCAACCCCCGCTGCGACCGGGTGCAGGACCGCTGCCTGACCGAACTCCCGCCGCTGGTGCCGGTGGCGGACGAGGACGGGGCCGAGCTGCCGGGCCGACGCAGTGCCTGCCACTACTGGCGGGAGACCCTGCACGGCTGAGGCGGGGGCCTACTTGGTGAAGCCGACGTTCTCCCAGACGATGTCGGACAGGCCCTGCGCACCGATGTTGGCGAGGTCGGCGCGGGCGCCGAACAGCTGCGGGCGCTGGTAGAGCGGCAGCACGCCGGCCACCTTCCAGAGTTCGCCGTCGGCCTGGTTGATCGCCTCGGAGGCGGTGCCGGCGTCGGGCGCGGCGCCCGCCCGGTCGAGAGCGGCGTCCACCGCGGCGCTGCCCGCGCCGGCGCGGTTATTGGCGCTGTTCTGGGCGTAGCTGGCGCGGCTGCCGCTGGCCGGGAACGGGGTGCCGAGCAGGGCGTAGACGGCGATGTCGAAGTCGTTGCGGTTGACGTACTTGTCGAAGAACTCGTTGGGGGCGGCGGTCACCGGGGTGACCTTGACGCCGACGTCCTTGAGCATCCTGGAGATGGAGGCCGACTCGCCCTGGGCCACGGCGACCCCGGCCGGAACGATCATCCGCAGGTTCAGCTCGTGGCCGTCCTTCTTCC
This sequence comes from Kitasatospora sp. NPDC001683, assembly GCF_053596495.1. Taxonomy (NCBI): domain Bacteria; kingdom Bacillati; phylum Actinomycetota; class Actinomycetes; order Kitasatosporales; family Streptomycetaceae; genus Kitasatospora; species Kitasatospora sp. NPDC001683. The sequence continues at coordinate 51,774 of NZ_JBSFGK010000004.1, read as the reverse complement.
GCACGTCGCCGTCGAGCTTCCAGCCCGCCGAGTCCAGCTTGCGGGCGGCCTCGGCCGGGTCGAAGCGGGACAGGCCGAGGGAGTTGTCGCGGTAGCCGTTCTGGTTGGCGACCAGCAGGTGGTTGTTGAGCGGGACGGCCGGCCAGTCCAGGCCGTTGAGGTCGGCGCGGATCAGGGCGTCCCGGTTGATCGCCTGGAACACGGCCTGGCGGACGGTCGCGTCGCCCAGCAGCGGGCTGCGGGCGTTCAGGGTGAGCTGCCGGAAGTCCGGCCCGCCGGCCCGGCGGACGGCCGCGCCCTTGGTGTTCTTGATGACCTGGTAGCCGGCCAGGTCGGGGCCGTTGTTGAAGAGGTCGATCTGGCCCTTGGCGAAGGCGGCGCCCATCGCGTCGGGGGTCATGGCGTGGAAGACGATCCGGTCCAGCATCGGCTTGTCGCCCCACCAGTTCGGGTCGGCCACCAGGGTGACGGTCTGCGCGGCCGGGTCCAGGCGGTCGACCTTGAACGGGCCGGCGGTGAGCGGGATCGCGTCCAGGTAGGCCGAGTTGAACAGGTCCGGGGTGGAGACCCTGCTCGCGGGCAGCAGCGGGGCGTTGGCGGCGCCGTTGAACATCGACTGCCACTCGGAGAACGGCCGGTCGAAGGTCATCACGGCCTGGAAGTCGTCCTTGCCCCGCTCGACCGAGCTGACCAGCTCGAAACCGGAGGTGCTGGAGGGCCGGTAGGCCGGGTCCTTGCCGTTCAGGGCGTGCCAGTTGGCCTCGATGTCGCGCCAGGTGATCGGGGTGCCGTCGGACCAGTGGGCCTTCGGGTTGAGCGTCCAGGTGACCACCTGGTGGCCGTCCCTGACCTCGGCGTGGGCCTCCTGGAGGTAGGCCGGGTTGACGGTCTGGGTGCCGGCCGCGTCCGAGCGGAAGAAGGTCGGCAGCAGCGGCTTGCTGACGGCGACGGTCGAGGACTCGGTGCCGTCGCTGTGGATCGGCGACCACTGGTGGGAGAACTGGGCGATCGCCAGGTTCAGGGTGCCGCCCTGGCGCAGCTGGGCGCGGTCGTGCGCGTTGATGTCGATCGAGGTGAGCTTGGGCACCGTGGCGGCGGCGCTCGGCAGCGCGTCGGCGGCCGCGCCGTCCGGCCCGGAGGAGCAGGAGCAGAGTGCGAGGGAGAGCGTCAGGACGGTGAGACCGGCGAGCAGCGCCGTCCGGTGGTGCTGGAGGCGGTGGCCCATCGGCGTGGCTCCCGGAGTGACTGTGACGGATGGTGTGGCGTCACATCTTGCTGACCGGGAGGGGGAGTTGTCGAGGGGCGGGACCGCCGCGTCCGTTCGATGCGGCGGTCCCGCCCCTCGTTCGTGCCCGGCCCGTCAGGCGACGGTGAACTTGTAGGTGCGTTCCTTGTCGCCGGTCTTGTCGAACAACGAGGTGACGGCGTCCGCGACGTCCTGCGGGGTGATCGCGGCGGTCTGGCCGTTCTTCTTGATCTTCACCTTGTCGAACACGCCGTTCAGCTGGGAGTTCAGCGCGTCGAGGTCCCACTTGGGCGCGATCTTGCCGGAGGCGTCCGGGGCCAGCGTGAGCGCCTTGGCGGCGGTCTTCGCGCCGAAGTCCCAGGGCTTGGTGCCGGCCAGGAGGTGGATCTTCCCGTTGGTCACCTGCTTGCCGAGGCTGTCCGCGGCGGCCTGCAGGGCCTGGGTGGAGACCTTGGGCTGGGCGGCCGTGACGGCGAGCGCGATCGGCTGGTCGGGCTTGCCGGCGGCGCGGTCGCGGTAGGCCTGCTCGACCACGTCCATGGCGGCGTTGGAGTCCACCGCCTGCCCGGCCTTGCCGGGGACGACGACCGGGTCGCCGTTGTCGGCGAACTTGACGTAGCCCTCCTGGAGGCCCTGGCCCGAGCCGGCCGCCAGCGAGTCCAGCGCGGCCTTGAGCTTGGCGCGGTCGACCCGGACCTCCGGGGCGACGGCCTTGGTGCCGCCCTGGATCGACTCGATCACGGCGACCGGGTTGTAGTCGTGCGCGGCGAGGCCGTCCACGGTGGCCGTGGTGTCGAAGGTCAGCCCGGCGACCGTCGGGTCGAGGTCGACCGTCTGGTCGCCGATCTTCAGCTTCAGCGGCTGCTGCCCGGCCTTGCCGACGGACGCGTCCAGCGCGTGGATCGCCTGGTCACGGCTGTTGCCGCCGATGTCCGTGCCGAGCACCACGGTGCCCTTGGGAACGTCGGACTGGTTGAGCATCAGGCCGGTGCCGTACGCGGCGGCGCCGAGGAAGAGCACGCCGCCGAAGGCGTAGACACCGAGCTTGACGAGCTTCTTCGCGCCGCCGCGCTTGGCCTTGGCCTTGGCGGGAGCGGCCGGCTCGGCCTTCGCGGGGGCCGGGCCGGGCGGGGGAACGGGCGTCGCACCGGGCACGGACCCGGCGACGGACTGGGCTGCGGGGCCGCCGGGACCGCCCGGGCCGCCGGAGGCGGCCGGGGAGCCGGGGCCGGGGGCCGGGGTCGGCAGCGGGGTGACCTCGGTCGCCTCGGGGTCGCGGCCGGCCTGCCGGGGCCCGCCGGCGGCGGGCTGGGGCGCGCCCGGGAAGAGCCCGCCGGGGCCCGCCGGGGTGGCGAAGGGGTCCTGGCCGGGGGCGGCCGGGCGCTGGGTGGCGAACGGGTCGGCGCCGGTCGGCGCCGAGGCGAACAGGCCCGGCTGCGGACGGTCGTCGGCGCCGCGCGGGACGCCGTCGCGGGGCAGGCCGGGTATGGCGGCCGGCGGCGGGGTGTTCTCGCGGATCGGCGCGAAGCCGTCCACCGAGGTGTCGTCCGGGTTCGGTCCGGCCAGCGGGTCGGCCTGCGGCAGCCCGCCCTGCTGCGGGCCGTTCGGGCGGGCCCCGTTCGGCCGGGCACCGTTCGCCCGGGGCGCGCCCTGCCGCGGCGCCTGCTGCTGCGGACGGCCGCCGCGCGGGCCGCGGGCACCGGCGTCGTGGCCGGTCGGGGCGAACGGGTCGGCGACCGGCGCGAACGGGTCGGCGGCCTCGTACACCCCGGGCTCCTCGCCCGGGGCCCCGGCGCCGTACGGCGAAGCGGGAGCGGCGGGGGCGGGCGCCTTGCCCTGGCCGGGCAGCGGGCGGCCGTTCGGACGGGCGGTACCGGCGGCCGGGGCCGGGGCCGGGCGGGCGCCGTTCGGGGCGGACTGCGGACGGACCTCGGCGGCGGTGCCGGGCGCGGCCGGGGCCTCCGACGCGCTCGGGGCGCCGGCCGCCACCGCGGCCGGGGCGGGCTCGGCGGCCGGGGCCTTCTTCTGCCGCGGCCGGAACCACGCGCCGGTGGACTCGGACTCCGAGGTGGCCGGCGGGATCGGCGGGATCTGCCACTCCGGCGGCAGGTTCGGCGGGGTGGCCGAGCGACTGCCGTCCATCACGCCGAGAACGGGCGAGGCGGGCGCGGAGCGGTGCCGCGGGCTGCCCGGCTCGGCGGACCGGGCCTGCTCGGCCGGGCCATCATCGTTCCTGGCAGTCTCGTTCTTGACGGTGCTGCGGACGACGACCGGCGGGATCGGGCGCGAGCCGGGGATGTTGATCCGGACCCGGGTGGTCAGGGTGGTCTCGGTCTTCGGACCGTCGTCCTCGCCGCCCGACCCGGCGTCGGCCCCGGCCCGGTCGCCGCCGGGGAGGCCCGGGGTGCCGTAGGGCGGCGTGCCCGACGGGTAGGCGTCCGGACCCGTACGCCGGGGCGTCGGGTTGGCGTTGTCAGATTCGCGGCTGCTCAATGCTGCTCTGCTCCGGGTTCGCGGGCGGGCCGTGCGGCGCGACCGCGGTTCGTGGTCGCCGGGCCTGGGGCAAACGGCGGTCGGGTACGACGTACTGCGGGACCACCATACTGGGAAGAACTGAGCGGTGAACGGCTTCGGACAGATCCTGATACGTCCGGTTCCTCCGGTATGAGAGTACGGCGGAGTGGTCCTGACTGCGCGTTGTGTGCGCTACCGTACGCGGCTGGCCGCCGGGGTCAGCGAGGGGGGTTGGGCACGCCGGGGAACCAGCTGGTGCGGGTCGGCAGGGTGGCGCAGATCACGCCCAGGATCGAGCCGATGAACAGCCAGGCCAGCGAGGTGGCGTTGGACCACAGCACGTTGTCGCCCTCCGGCCGGGGCACCATCAGCATCAGCATCGCCAGGAACCAGCCCGCCGCGGGCAGCGCGGCGCCCAGCCGGGTGCCGGTGACCCGCAGGCCGGCGTAGAAGGTCGCGGCGGTGGCGGCGAGCGCCAGCAGAACTCCCACGGGCGGCCACAGGGCCTGCACAAAGGATCCGCAGACCGACACCGCGATGCCCAACAGGAAGAACAGGACATACGCCGCGATCCGGGCGGCGCGCGGGGGTTGGGGCTCGGCCAGCCGCTGCTGGCGGGTGCCGAGGGCGGCCACCGCGATCGAACGGCGTTTCGGCTTGGCGGCGGGCGCGGTCATCGGGCGTTCACCTCGCTGGGAGTCTCGCCGGCAGTCGGGTCGGTGACCGCCAGGCCGGCGAACAGGTCGCGCTCGGGCCGCTCCGGCCCGGCCTGGCCGCGCACCAGTTGGTAGTACTCGGTGGCGAACAGCGGCTGGCCGAGGTGGTTGGAGAGCGCGAAGGAGGCGCCGTTCACGGTGATCTGGGTGGCGTGCGCGGCCAGCGCGGCGGCCTTGTGCCCGGCGTACCCGGAGCCGTCGAGCACGGTGGTGACCACCTCGTCGGCCACCACCCCCGGCACGTCGGCGGGTTGGGCGGTGCCGGGGAAGGCCGACTCGGCGGCGGTCCTGGCGAGCCCGGCCGCGAGCACCGAGTTGGGCATCCGGTTCCAGTACACCTTGGCGATCCGCCAGGGGGCGCCCAGCTCCGGACGGTGCGCCGGATCGGCGGCCAGCTCGTACGCGCGCATCGCGACCCGGTGCGCCTGGATGTGGTCCGGGTGCCCGTAGCCGCCGTTGTCGTCGTACGTGACCAGCACCTGCGGCCGGACCTCGCGGACCACGGCGACCAGGTGGTCCGCCGCCTCGTCCACGTCGGCCCGCCAGAAGCAGCCGGGGGCGTCGTTCTCGGGCACGCCCATCATCCCGGAGTCGCGGTAGCGCCCCGGGCCGCCGAGGAAGCGGAAGTCGGTGACGCCGAGGGCGCGCATCGCCTCGGTCAGCTCGCCGATCCGGTGCGCGCCGAGGGTGTCGTCCCGATCGGCGGTCAGGTGGGCGAGCTCCGGCGGGATCACCTCGCCGCCCTCGCCGAGGGTGCAGGTCACCAGTGTCACCCGGGCGCCCTCGGCGGCGTACCGGGCCATGGTGGCGCCGTTGCCGATCGACTCGTCGTCGGGATGGGCGTGCACCAGGAGGAGGCGGCGGCCGGTAGTCGCGGTCATGGGAGGAAGCCTAACCACCAGCCCGCAGGGGTCAGAGCTTCAGGCCGTTGAGCATCCCGGCGAGGTTCGTGGTGAGCTGGCTGATCGACGGGGCGATCGAGCTGGAGGCCAGGTAGAAGCCGAGCAGCGCGCAGACGACGGCGTGCCCCAGCTTCAGGCTGGAACGGCGGATCAGCACCACCACGATGGTCAGCATCAGCATGACGGCGGAGACGTTCATGGCCATGTCGGCTCGTACCCCTTCTCGGGCGCCGGCCCCTGGAGAGGGCCGGCGGTGGGACCGTACGGGAATCGGGGTCGGGTGACCGGGGCCCGGGACGGGGCCCGACGATCACTCGCGTGACCAGTCATACCCGATGGGTAAGGGGAGCATTACATTCAGTGAGTCGACGCGCGCCGGGGTACCCGGGCACTCGAGGGGCGCGTGGGCCGGTCGGAGGGGGTTTGGACCTCTTTGGGGCGTACCTGGGGGCGATGCTCCGAACGAGTGATGGTCAGTCACCGGGCAGTCGGAGTCAGCCGTCGTAGGGTCTGGTGCCATGACCTCCCACACCCCTGCGGACACCTTCCCCCGGCAGTACGCGCGGACCCTGCGCTACACCGTCGGCGCCCCCCGCTCCTTCTCCGTCGCACCGGACGGCTCGCGGGTCGTCTTCCTCCGCTCGCGCTCCGGCAGCGACCGGGCCAACCTGCTCTGGACCCTCGACACCGCCACCGGCGAGGAGCGGATCGCCGCCGACCCCGCCGTCCTGCTCGGCGGCGGCGAGGAGGACCTCTCACCCGCCGAGAAGGCCCGCCGCGAGCGCAGCCGGGAGAGCTCGGCCGGCATCGTCGGCTACGCCCTGGACGGGGACGGCGAGCTCGCCGCCTTCGCCCTGTCCGGCCGGCTGTTCACCGCCGACCTGATCACCGGCGTCGCCCGCGAACTGCCCGCCCAGGGCCCGCTGCTGGACCCGCGGCTCTCCCCGGACGGCGCCCACGTCGCCTACGCCAACACCGCCGGCGAACTGCGGCTGACCCGCACCGACGGCACCGACGACCGGGCGCTCGCCGAGCCGGACGGCCCGAACGTCACCTGGGGTCAGGCCGAGTTCATCGCCCAGGAGGAGATCGACCGCGACCGCGGCTTCTGGTGGTCCCCGGACGGCGAGCGGCTGCTGGTCGAGCGCGCCGACGACAGCCCGGTGCGCCGCTGGTGGATCGCCGACCCGGCCAACCCGGACCGCGCGCCCGCCGAGGTCGCGTACCCGGCGGCCGGCACCGCCAACGCCGAGGTCGGCCTGTGGCTGCTCGACCTGCACGGCGGACGCACCGAGGTGTCCTGGGACCAGGAGGCCTTCCCGTACCTGGCCCGGGTGCACTGGTCCAAGGGCGGCGTGCCGCTGCTGCTGGTCCAGTCCCGCGACCAGCGCGCCCAGCGGATCCTCGGCCTGGACGTGGCCACCGGCGGCACCGAGGTGCTGTTCGAGGAGCGCGACGAGGCCTGGCTGGAGGCCTTCCCGGGCGCACCGGCCTGGACCCCGGACGGCAAGCTGGTCCGGATCTCCGACGACGGAGGGGTGCGGGCGCTGGTGGTCGGCGACCAGGCCGTCACCGGGGCCGACCTGCACGTCCGGTCGGTCGTCGCGGTCACCGAGCGGGAGGTGTTCTTCAGCGCCTCCGGCGGCACCGGGGAGACCGACCCCGAGCCCGGCTGGATCGCCGTCGGCCGGATCAGCCACGACGGCAAGCAGCTGGCCTGGGAGTGCGCCAACGGCCGCCCCTTCACCTCCGTCACCAGCGCGGTGCACGCCGGCGGGATCACCGTCCGGGCCACCGCCGAGCCCGACCTGCCCGGCACCCTGGTGCAGGTCGCCCGTGACCTGCCGGAGGGCGTGGTGGTCGACGACGTCGCCACCATCACCTCGTACGCCGAGACCCCGGCCATCACCGCCCGCCCGGTGTTCCGCTTCGCCGGCGAGCGCCGCATCCCGGCCGCCGTCTTCCTGCCCACCGGCTACGACCGCGAGCGCGACGGCCTGCTGCCCGTCCTGATGGACCCGTACGGCGGCCCGCACGGCCAGCGCGTCGTCCAGGCGCACAACCCGCACCTCAACTCGCAGTGGTTCGCCGACCAGGGCTTCGCGGTGGTCGTCGCCGACGGGCGCGGCACCCCCGGGCGCGGGCCGGCCTGGGAGAAGTCCATCGCCTTCGACTTCGCCGGGGTCACCCTGGACGACCAGGTGGACGCGCTGCAGGCGCTCGCCGGGGAGTTCCCGCTGGACCTGGACCGGGTCGCCATCCGCGGCTGGTCGTACGGCGGCTACCTCTCCGCGCTGGCGGTGCTGCGCCGCCCCGACGTGTTCCACGCGGCGGTGGCCGGGGCGCCGGTGACCGACTGGGAGCTGTACGACACCCACTACACCGAGCGCTACCTGGGCCACCCGGCCGAGCGGCCCGAGGTGTACCGGGCCAACTCGCTGACCGGCTACGCGACCGGGCTGGAGCGCCCGCTGATGATCATCCACGGCCTCGCGGACGACAACGTGGTGGCCGCCCACACCCTGCGGCTCTCCTCGGCCCTGCTGGCCGCCGGGCGCCCGCACACCGTGCTGCCGCTGTCCGGCGTCACCCACATGACCCCGCAGGAGGAGGTCGCGGAGAACCTGCTGCTGCTCCAGGTCGACTTCGTGAAGCGCTCGCTGGGGCTGTAGCACCCTCCTGACCGGCGCGATCGGCGGCCGGCCCCTCGTCAATGTCACTGGCCTGACGGGGGTACCGGCCGCCGGCATGACATCCGTCATGCCGAAGGCACGACGGCCGACACTGCCGTCGGCCCCCGCCCGCGCGGGACTCTGAGGTGGTGCGGACAGGACCGCACGCGACAACCGTCAGGGGAGAGGAGCCGGGCGATGGGTACCGAGGTGGCCGCCTTCCGCGGCGTGGGCAAGAGTTACGGGCGGGTGCGCGCCGTGGACGGGCTGGACCTGGTGCTGCGGCCGGGCGAGACCGTCGCCCTGCTCGGCCCGAACGGCGCCGGGAAGTCCACCAGTCTGGACCTGCTGCTCGGCCTGCGCGAGCCCGACCAGGGCAGCGTCACGCTGTTCGGCGGCACCCCGCGGGAGGCGATCGCGGCCGGCCGGGTCGGCGCGATGCTGCAGAGCGGCGGGCTGATGGCCGACGTCAAGGTCCGCGAGCTGGTCGAGCTCGCCTGCAAGGTGCACCCGAGCGGTCGGTCGGTCACGGGGGTGCTGACCGACGCCGGGATCACCGAGATCGCCGAACGCCGGGTGGACAAGCTGTCCGGCGGTCAGGAGCAGCGGGTCCGGTTCGCCCTGGCGATCGCGGGCAACAGCGACCTGATCGTGCTGGACGAGCCCACCACCGGCATGGACGTCAGCGTCCGGCAGGCGTTCTGGGCGAGCATGCGGGCACAGGCCGACGCCGGTCGCACGGTCCTGTTCGCCACCCACTACCTGGAGGAGGCCGACTCGATCGCCGACCGCGTCCTGGTGCTGCACCGGGGCCGGCTGATCGCCGACGGCAGCTCCGCCGAGATCAAGGCGCGGGCGGGCGCTCGCCGGATCGCCTTCGAACTCCACGACGGGGACGGCGAGTTCTTCGACGAGGGGGTGCTGCGCATGCTTCCGGGCGTGCAGTCACTGGACGTCACCGCCCGGGTCCCGGGGGTGCGGACGGTGCGGATCCGCACCGCGGACGCCGATGCGAGCGTCGCCGGGATCTACCGGGCGGGCCTGTACCCGCGCGGGCTGGAGGTGACCGGCCTGGGCCTGGAGCAGGCCTTCCTGACCATCACGGGCGAGCTGGACGAGCAGGACCTGGTAGAGGAGAGCGCACGATGACCACCCTGATCAAGCTGGAGGTCCTGCGGACCCTCCGCAACCGGCGCTACCTGCTCTTCACCATCGCCTACCCGGCGCTGATGTACTTCTTCTTCATCCACGCCTACGACTCCACCAAGCTGGCCGGCGGCCTGCCGGTGAAGACGTACTTCATGGTCTCGATGGCCACCTTCGGCGCGGTCGGCTCGGTGCTCTCCGGCAGCGCGCAGCGGATCTCGCTGGAGCGCAAGAGCGGATGGACGCGCCAGCTGCGGCTGACCGCGCTGCCGGGCCGGGCGTTCACCTTCGGCAAGATCGCCGCGAGCGCGGTGACCACGCTGCCGGCGATCCTGGTGGTCTTCGCGGTCGGCGCGAGCCAGGGCGTCTCGTTGAGCGTGGCGCAGTGGATCGGGCTGGCGGCCGCGCTGTGGCTGGGCAGCTTCGTGTTCGCGGCACTCGGGGTGGCGCTCGGGTACGCGGCGGCGCCGGACTCGGTGCAGACGATCGTGATGATCGCCTACATGCTGATGTCGCTGTTCGGTGGGACGTGGTTCCCGGTGAGCGGCTCGCTGGAGAAGTACGCCCAGTTCAACCCGGTGTTCCTGTACAACAAGCTGGCCACCTTCACCCAGCCCGGGCACTCCCTGGACCTGGTCGCGGTCGCCGGGCTGGCCGCCTTCCTCGCGGTGTTCGTCGCCGCCGCGGCCGCACTGTACCGGCGTGACACCCGCCGGGCATGATGATCCACATGAGTGACGCGCGCCGGACCCACCGCACCGACGAGCAGCCGGAGGTGGGTGTGGCGCGCACGTCGTTCATGAACGTTCCCGGCGCCCCGGTGGAGACCCGGCGGCAGCTGCTGGTCAAGGTCGCCTGGATGCTGCTGTGGATGCTCTACCTGGCCTACCCGGCGGGCAGCCTGCTGAACGGGCACCACAGCCTGGTCGGCCGGCTGTTCGGCTGGTGCTGCCTGGTGGGGTTCGTCGCCGGGTACGTCCTGCTGGTGATCTTCCGCTCGCAGGCGGGGATGAAGCCGCGGGCCTGCCAGGTGATCGTCGTGACGATGATCGTGCTCGCGGTCGCGGCCCCCTTCATCCTCGGCGAAGCCTTCCTGACCCTGTTCATCTACGCCTCGGTGTGCCTCGCGATCATCATGCCGCCGAACTACGCGCTGCGCGCGCTGGCCGGCATGGCCGGGCTCACCGCCGCGATCGGTCTGGTGATCCACGCCCAGAAGGACAACATCACCACCTTCGCGCTCAGCGCCTTCCTCTCCGGCGTCGCGATGACCGGCCTGCAGCGGCTGGTCGCCACCATGAAGGAGCTGCGCGAGGCCCGGGCCGTGGTGGCCCACCTGGCCGCCTCCGAGGAGCGGCTGCGGCTCGCCCGTGACCTGCACGACCTGCTCGGGCACTCGCTCTCGCTGATCACCCTGAAGAGCGAACTGGCCGGGCGGTTCATGGACGCGGGCAAGGACGAGGCGGCGCGGGCGCAGGTCGCCGACATCGAGCAGGTCGCCCGGCAGTCGCTGATCGACGTGCGGGAGGCCGTGACCGGCTTCCGCCGACCCACCCTGCCGGTCGAGCTCGCCGCCGCCCGGACCGCCCTGGCCGCCGCCCAGGTCCGGCTGGAGGCCGCGCCGGAGCTGGTCGACGCCTGGCCGTCGCTGGCCAACGAGGAGGCGGGCGCGCTCGCCTGGGCGCTGCGCGAGGCCGTCACCAACATCGTCCGGCACGGCGAGGGCGCCACCGTCTGCACGGTGACGGCGGACGAGAGCTGGGAGGGCGGCGGCGAGCGCTACGCCGTCCTGGAGATCAGCGACGACGGCCGCGGACCGGGCAAGTCCCAGCCGGGCAACGGGCTCTCCGGGCTCGAGGAGCGCCTCGCGCTGGTCGGCGGACGACTGGAGAGCGGCCCCGGCGAGCGCGGCAAGGGCTTCCGCCTGCGGGCCTCGGTGCCGCTGCGGACGGCGGCCGCGCCCTCCGAGACGTCCAGGATCTCCTGACGCTCAACTGCCGCACTCCCACCGTTCGCCGAGCCGGCCGTACCACCAGGGGGCCGGCCGGATGCGCTCGGCGAAGGGGTCGGGCAGGGTGCGCCGGAGGTAGGCGGCGTCCATCGGCCGGAGCACCCGGGCGAGTTCGGCGCGCGGCCGCGGCGGGAGGGCGGACAGCACCTCCGCCAGCACGTCCCGGGCGTGCCGGACGTCGTCGAAGGAGCAGCCGCGGCAGCTGCAGTGCGGCGCTCTCGGGTAGCGCGGGCGGGTCCCGACCGGGCTGAGGAACCGGCGGTACCGGCGCAGGGCCCGGTCGGTTGCGCCGGGGAAGACGTAGTACGACCCGTCCAACTGCTCGTAGCGCTGGATCGCGCGGCTGGTCGAGGTGGAGAGCCCGCGGATCCGGTCCGGTGGAGCGGTGTCCCAACGGCGGGCGGGGTCGGGGTGGGCGCGCAGCGCGCCGGGCCGCTTACGCGGCATCGGCCTTTCGGTAGATCGTCATGCCCGCCATCATGTCAGCTCCGCGCGGTCCAGGTCGCGGTGGTAGCGAACGGCCGGGCGGCCGTCCAGGACGAACTCCCCGGTGACCGTGAAGCCGTTGTGGGTGAGGACGGCCTGGGAGGCGGGGTTGTCGAGCGTGGTGGCGGCGGTCAGCGAGCGCAGGCCGTAGCTGTGGGCGGCGAGTCGGCGGACCTGGGCGACGGCGGCCTTGGCGACGCCCCGGCCGGCAGCGGATTCGGCGATCCGGTAGCCGAGTTCGGCGCTGCCGTCGACGAGGTCCATCAGGTTGATGCGGCCGATCAGGGCTCCGCCCGGATCGAGGATCACGTGGAACCGGCAGATGCCCGCGGCCTGTTCGGCGAGCAGCGCGGCGTGGCGGGCCGGGAAGTCGGCGAAGTACGCGTCGCCGCGGTCGGGCACGGTACGGGCGAACCAGGCCCGGTTGGCGAGTTCGAAGGCGAGCACGGCGTCGGCGTGGTCGGGGCGCAGCGGCTCCAGGGTCAGCATCAGACCAGTCTGGTGCGCACGGCCTCGGTGAACCACTCGAATACTCCAGCCCGTTGCCGCACCTGACAGGCCCTAAGGTCATGACCATGGGTAACACAGAGAACAGCCCCTCGATCCGCGTGCTGCTCGCCGAGGACCAGGGGATGGTCCGGGAGGCGCTGGCGGCGCTGCTCGGGCTGGAGGGGGACATCGACGTCGTCGCGCAGGTGGGTCGCGGGGACGAGGTGGTGGCGGCGGCGCTGGCGAACGAGGTGCAGGTCGCCGTGCTGGACATCGAGATGCCGGGCATGACGGGCATCGAGGCGGCCGCCGAGCTGCGCAAGAAGGCGCCCGGGACGAAGGTGGTCATCGCGACGACCTTCGGCCGTCCCGGCTACCTGCGCCGGGCGATGGAGTCCGGGGCGGACGCCTTCCTGGTGAAGGACGCGCCCGCCTCCGAGCTGGCCGAGGCGGTCCGCCGGGTGCTGCGCGGGGAGCGGGTGATCGACCCGGCGCTGGCGGCGGCCGCGCTGGCCGAGGGCGCCAATCCGCTGACCGGGCGCGAGCGGGACGTGCTGGGCGCCGCCGCGGACGGCGCGGTGAACGCGGACATCGCCAAGCGGCTGCACCTGTCGGAGGGGACGGTCCGCAACTACCTCTCGATGGCGATCCAGAAGACCGAGGCCCGCAACCGCACCGAGGCGGTCCGGATCGCCCGCGAGAAGGGCTGGTTGTAGCTAGTTGAGCCGGTGGCGGGCCGCCCGGGCCTCCTGGCGGACCTTGGCGGCGGTGTCCGGGTCGAAGGCGTCCAGGATCCGCGCGTAGTCGTCCATCTCGGCCGAGCCGCCGAGGAAGTCGCCCATCCGCACCAGGAGTTCGGCCCGTTCCAGCCGGAGCTGGGCCGGGTGGCGGGGGAGCAGCAGGGCGAGTTCGGTGGCCCACAGCTGGGTGCGGGCGTGCTCGGGCCGGTCGGCGGCCCAGGCCCGGATGTTGCCGAGCACCCGCAGCACGATGTCCAGCGGCTGGGCCGGGGTGAGCAGGGCGGGGGTGAAGTCGTACCCGGCGGCGGCGACCAGGTGCTCGACGCCGGCCGGGTCGAGCAGCCGTCCGCCGTGGAAGGGGTCGGCGAGGACGTACTCCTCGCCGCCCGACGGGCCGCCGACAGCGACGACGAAGTGGCCGGGCAGCGCGATGCCGTGGACGGTGAGCCCGGCGCGCCGCCCGACCTCCATCCACACCAGCGAGAGCATGATCGGCAGCCCGCGCCGCCGTCGCAGCACCTCGGGCAGCAGCGAGGACTCCAGCCGCCGGTAGTCGGACTGCCGTCCGTGGAACCGCTCCCGCCCGCCGAGCACGGCGGCGAGCAGGGCGGCGGTCTCCTCCGGTCCGGAAGGCGAGCGTTCGGCGACGGCGATCCGGACGGCCGCCGCGTGCCGTTCGAACGCGGCCTCGCAGGCGGCCAGCAGGGTGTCCGCGCCGGGCGGTTCGCCCGGATCGCCCGGGTCGAGGACGGGATCGTGCTCGGCGGCGGCAAGGAGGCAGAGCAGCACCGGGTCGGGCTGCTCGGCGCGGGCGGCGGTCCGGAAGCGGTCTCTGCTCTGCTCGGTCACGGTGACGGCGGCGGCCTTCGTAGGACGGACGGACAAGCGGACATACCAGGGTGGAACGGTCGGGTGGCTACTCCTGGGGAAGGAGCGCGTAGTGGTAAGTGTGACTGGTCGTGAAGCCGAGTCCGTCATAGAGCGCGATCGCACCGTCGTTCCCCGCCTCGACCTGCAGGAACGCGCCGCTCGCCGCTTCCTCCGCCGCGCGGGCGGCGAGCACCGCCATGACCGTCGTGGCCAGCCCGGCCCGACGGGCGTACGGCTGCACCTCGATCGCGCCGAAGCAGGCCCAGGGCCCGTCGACGACGCACCGTCCGATCGCCAGCGGCGGCTGCCCGGGGGCGCCGGGCACGGTGGCGAACCAGACCGAGGGGCCGCCGTGCAGCACCTGCCGGGCAGCCTCCTCCACCGCCGGGTCCCCGCTGACCCGGCGGTACAGCGACATCCAGTCGGCGTCCGCCGTGCGGGAGAGCCTCACCCGCTCGTGCCCGGCGCCGGCCCGGGCGACCGCGGCCAGCGGCGCGGTGAGCACCAGGGTGGGCGCGTACCCGGCGCCCAGCCGGTCGAGTTCGGCGCGCAGGTCCTCGGGCGAGCCGGGGGTGACCACCTCGACGTACGCGGGCAGTCCGCGCGCCGCGTACCAGCCCCGCAGGGCGGCCAGCGCCCGCGGCAGCGGCAGCCCCGGGTCGCCGAGCGCCTGGGCGGAGTTGGCCCGCCGGGTGAACCCGGACGCGGCGCGCAGCGTCCACTCGCCGAGCGCCTCCTGCTCGACGGCCGGCCAGCCGCGCCCGGCGATCCGCTGCAGCTCGACCGGGGTGGCGGCGGGCAGCGGTGCGCGCCGGGCCGGGAACGGCGGCACGACCTTGCCCGCGACCAGCAGCTTCTCCGGGAAGGCGACCGGCCCGCCCGAGCGCGGCTCGACCACCAGGCCATGATCGTCCCATGATGTGAGAATGCCGATCACATCGCGGAACACCGGCCGGTCGTCGACGAACTCCGAGAGGCGTCGCACGGACACGCGAAGTCCCACGTCAGAGCGGTCTATCCGGACTTCCGGACGGCTCTCCGACTGGTCTCGGGTCATGATCCGGCCACCTCCTGTGCATTTGCGGTCCCAGACCCGCGATACTAGGGGCGGGCATCGACGACGCCGCGCTCACCGCGCACGCGAGCAGAACAGAACGGGCCGCCAGGCCCTTCCGAGGAGGAACGACAGCGTGACCTACGTCATCGCGCAGCCTTGTGTCGACGTGAAGGACAAGGCGTGCATCGAAGAGTGCCCGGTTGACTGCATCTACGAGGGCCAGCGTTCCCTCTACATCCACCCGGATGAGTGTGTCGACTGTGGCGCTTGCGAGCCGGTCTGCCCGGTCGAGGCGATCTTCTACGAGGACGACACTCCGGAGGAGTGGAAGGACTACTACAAGGCGAACGTCGAGTTCTTCGACGACCTGGGTTCGCCCGGTGGTGCCTCGAAGCTCGGCCTGATCGAGCGGGACCACCCGTTCATCGCCGCTCTGCCGCCGCAGAACGCCGACCACTGACGATCGGTGGCTACTGAGCTGTGAGCACGAACAGCACGCGCGCGCCGTTCCCGGGTCACCCGGGAGCGGCGCGCCGCGTTTCGGACCGGCTCCCGGTGTTCCCCTGGGACAAGCTGGAGCCCTACAAGGCCACCGCCCTCGCCCACCCGGGTGGCCTGTGTGACTTCTCCGTCGGCACCCCCGTGGACCCGGTCCCCGAGGTGATCCAGAAGGCGCTCGCCGCCCACACCGACACCCCCGGCTACCCGACCGTCTGGGGCCCGCTGGAGCTGCGCGAGGCGATCGCCGGCTGGCTGCGCCGCCGCTGCGGCGCCGAGATCGGCCCCCGGGCCGTCCTGCCGACCATCGGCTCCAAGGAACTGGTGGCCTCGCTGCCGGCCCAGCTCGGCCTCGGCCCGGGCGACCAGGTCGCCTACCCGCGGCTGGCCTACCCGACCTACGAGGTGGGCGCACGGCTGTGCGGCGCCGAGCCGGTCGAGTACGACTCGGTGGACGAACTGGACGGCTCCCGGGTGCGCCTGCTCTGGGTGAACTCGCCGTCCAACCCGACCGGCCGGGTGCTCGGCACGGACGAGCTGCGCCGCGCCGTCGAGTGGGCCCGGGAGCACCGGGTGCTGCTGGTCAGCGACGAGTGCTACTTCGAGCTGGGCTGGGAGGCCGAGCCGGTCTCCGTCCTGCACCCGGACGTCTGCGGGGACGACCACGAGGGCCTGCTGGCCGTCCACTCGCTCTCCAAGCGCTCCAACCTGGCCGGCTACCGCGCCTCCTTCGTGGCGGGCGACCCGGTGGTGGTCGAGGAGCTGCTGGGGCTGCGCAAGCACGGCGGCATGATCGTGCCGGCGCCCGTCCAGGCGGCGACGATCGCGGCGCTGACGGACGACGCGCACGTGGCCGAGCAGCGGGACCGGTACGCGGCCCGGCGCTCGGCGCTGCGGGCGGCCCTGGAGGCGTACGGCTTCCGGGTCGAGCACTCCGAGGCGAGCCTCTACCTGTGGGCGACCCAGGACCGCCCGTGCTGGGAGACCGTGGCCGAACTGGCCGGACTGGGCATCCTGGTGGCGCCCGGTGACTTCTACGGGCCGTCCGGCGGCCGCTTCGTCCGGGTCGCGTTCACCGCGACGGACGAGCGGGTCGCCGCGGCCGTGGAGCGGCTGACCGCGGCGCGCTGACCGTACGCCGAAGGGGGCCGGTGCTCGCGAAGCACCGGCCCCCTTCGGCTTGCCCGGAGGGGTTACAGCGGCAGGCCGCTGATGTTGCCGCCGTTGACGCCGTTCAGCAGGCCGCCGACCGGGCCGAGCGCGCCGGTCAGACCGGAGAGCGGGTTGTTCGGGCCGAGGTCGGCGCCGCCGAGCCGGTTGGCCGAGCCGTGCTCCGCCAGGCCCAGGACGTCGGTGCCGGGCAGGCCGCCGGGCAGCGCGTGCTCGACCGGGCCGAGCGGCAGGGCGCGCTCCACCGCGCTGGTCGGCAGCGCGTCGGTGACGGCGTTGGTGCCGGGGACGGCGCCGGAGAGCTTGTCGGCGCCGGGCAGGGCCTGGGCGAGCCCGCCGACCGGGCTGGTGCCGGCGTTGGCGCTGCGGGTGCCCATGCCCTTGCCGGTGACGGCCTCGCCGAGCTTGCCGGCCAGGGCCGTGGCGACCTTCGGGGTGACGGCGGAGAGCTGGCCGGTGGTGGCGGCGGTCTGGTCGACCGGGGCGGTCAGCGAACCGGCCTTCTCGTTCGCCTCGGGGAGCTGGTGGGCGACGATGTTGCCCGCGGCGTCGGCGGAGGCCGGCACGCCCGCGGCGACGGTGGCCGCGCCGGTGGTGCCGGCCGCCTGGCCGAGCTGGTGGGTGGTGTGCTGCAGGGTGGAACCGGTGTCGGTGTTGGTCAGCTGGCCCAGCGGCGCCGCGAGGTCGCTCTTGGGAAGCAGGGCGTCCCCGCCCAGGGCGGACGCGGAGCCGGCCGCGACCAGCGGGGTCGCTCCGGCCGCCACGACGAGCGCGGCCTGGGCGATCCGGCGCGTGAGGGGGTGAGACATGGGGCTCCTCGAAGGGGTCTGGGTCCGTCCCGTCCGCCGGGTGGACGATCCGAGCGCGGACGGGACCTGGCGGACGACGTTGTTACCGCTTGAGGAGCCGGAAGGTTTCGGGTGACGCGGGAAAATACCTGACCGATCATCGGATCGTACGATCGCGGTGATGGTGCCCGCCGGGCCCCGCCGGGCACCGTCGGACCGGCCCCGGGCAAGGGGAGTGACGGTTCTCCACCCGGGGTCGCCGGAACGGGCGGTCGGTCCACTGCGGTTGACCGGAATCACCCGTTCGGCGGCAACCCGAACGAATGTGCGTCAGCCTTTGCCGGACGGGGCCAGGGTGACCTGGACGAGCTTGGTCGACGTCCCCGAGGTCTGGGTCTGCCAGCCGTCCTCCGACTGGGTCTTGCGCCAGATCTTCCCGTCGTAGGCGACCGTCGCGATGCCCAGCTGCTGCGCCTGGGCGACCGCCCAGTGGGCCACCTCCCAGCCGCTGGCCCGCTCGGCGCTCGCCCCGGCGTCGGCCCCGGAGTCCGCCGAGGAGGTCAGCGCGGCCGTGGCCGGGTCCGGGGTCAGCGCGACGGCGTTCTCGGCGCCCTTGATCGTCGAGGTGTAGCCGGTGGCCGGGGTGACCGTCCGGCCGAACTCCCGGCGCACGCGGTCCGACAGCACCTGGGTGCGGTCCGGCAGCGCGACCGGGATGGCCGAGGCGCCCGCGGTCGGCGACGGCGAGTCGCCCGGGTCCGGCTTGGCGTAGTCGTGCACCACGCAGTTGAACGAGCCGGGCTCCCGGCCGGCCAGCGCCGAGGTGAGCAGCGTCGCCTTGGTCTCGTGCTTGGCGTACGCCTGCGGGTAGCCGCTCTTCTGCACCGCCTGGGCCGCGTCGGTCAGCGGCATCCGGGTGTAGCCGGGGACCTTGACCAGACCGTCCAGGAACTTGTTGGTCGCGTACACCGGGTCCGCGATCTGCTCCGGGGTGCCCCAGCCCATCGAGGGCCGCTGCTGGAACAGGCCGATCGAGTCCCGGTCGCCGCCCGCGAGGTTGCGCAGCTTGGACTCCTGCATCGCGGTCGCCAGCGAGATCGCCGTCGCCCGGTCCGGCAGCCCGCGCGAGCGCGACACCGCGGCGATCGTCGCGGCGTTGGCGGCCTGCGGCAGCTCCAGCGTGCCGCTGCCGGCCGCGGTCTTCACCGTGCACTCCTCCGCGGCGCCCTGCCGGAACCCGAACCACCAGATCCCGACCACGGCCAAGCCCGCCACCATCGCGAGGCCGAGCAGTCCGACCAGCACGAGCAGCAGCGCGCGCACCGGACCGCGGTGGCGGGGCGCCACTTCGTCGCCCAGCTCCTCGCCCAGCTCCTCGCTGCGCCTTCTCCTGGCCACCGTCGCCCCTCTCGCGCCCGCCATCCTGATCCGACACCGTACCCACTCGGACGGGTGTACGGCGTACTCCGGTTGCCGATCCGGGGGCGTTCCGCGTCACAACACGACCACCCAGAGCACACGTGCGCACGGCTAGGCTGACGCCATGAGCAGCCCGAACCCGACGCCCCTGGACCTGACCCTCGACGGTGGCGCGCTGACCGCGCGCCTCGTCGACTTCCCCTCGGTGAGCGGCGACGAGCAGGCGCTCGCCGACGCCGTCGAGGCGGCCCTGCGCGGTTGCGCCCACCTGACCGTGGACCGCTACGGCAACAACGTGGTGGCCCGGACGAACCTGGGCCGCGCCGAGCGCGTCGTGCTGGCCGGCCACCTGGACACCGTGCCGATCGCCGACAACCTGCCGTCGTACGTCGAGGGCGACCTGCTCTACGGCTGCGGCACCTCGGACATGAAGTCCGGCGTGGCCGTCGCACTGCGCCTCGCCGCCACCCTGACCGAGCCCAACCGCGACCTCACCTACGTGTTCTACGACTGCGAGGAGGTGGAGGCCCACCGCAACGGCCTCGGCCACCTCGCCAGGGACCGCCCGGAGTGGCTGGCCGCCGACTTCGCGGTGCTGATGGAACCCAGCGAGGCCACGGTCGAGGGCGGCTGCCAGGGCACACTGCGGGCGCAGGTCCGGCTCACCGGCGTGCGCGCCCACTCGGCCCGCAGCTGGCTCGGCGACAACGCCATCCACCGCGCCGCCGAGGTGCTCACCCGGCTCGCGACGTACCAGCCGCGCCGGGTGGAGATCGACGGCCTGGAGTACCGCGAGGGCCTCAACGCGGTGCGGATCGACGGCGGCGTGGCCGGCAACGTGATCCCGGACGAGTGCGTGGTCACGATCAACTTCCGCTACGCGCCGGACCGCAGCGAGGCCGAGGCGGAGAAGCACGTCCGCGAGGTCTTCGACGGCTTCGAGCTGACCGTCACCGACTTCGCCCCGGGCGCCCTGCCCGGCCTGTCCCAGCCCGCCGCGCAGGCCTTCCTGGCGGCCACCGGCGGCCGGGCCCGGGCCAAGTTCGGCTGGACCGACGTCGCCCGGTTCAGCGCGCTCGGCATTCCCGCGGTCAACTACGGCCCCGGCGACCCGAACTTCGCGCACAAGCGGGACGAGCACTGCTCGCTGACCGCCATCGCCGAGACCGAGGACCGGCTGCGCGCCTGGCTGACCAGCTGAGTCGAGGGCGTTCGGGCGCGGCCGAACCGACGGTCGAACGCCACCTTCCGGTTGCCCAACCGACCTTCCCCCGTTGCCTGAAAACGGGGGAGGGCGGGCGTAGGGTTTCGTCATGACAGGCACAGGAGACGAGAAGCACTACGGACACGGCCCCGAGCAGGTCGGCGTGCCGCGGAAGAAGAAGGCCTGGCCCGAGAAGCAGAAGGGCCCGGTGCTGGTGCGCCGGGACCAGGTCGGCACCAGCACCACGGACCAGCGCCTGCTGGACACCACGGGGCCCACCGACTGGCTGCACACCGACCCCTGGCGGGTGCTGCGGATCACCTCCGAGTTCGTCGAGGGCTTCGGCGCCCTGGCCGAACTCCCGCCCGCGATCAGCGTCTTCGGCTCGGCCCGGACCGTGGCCGACTCGCCCGAGTACGAGGCCGGGGTGGCCATCGGCCGGGCCCTCGCCGAGGCCGGCTACGCGGTGATCACCGGCGGCGGCCCGGGCGCGATGGAGGCCGCCAACCGCGGCGCCTCGGAGGCCGGCGGCCTCAGCGTCGGACTCGGCATCGAGCTGCCCTTCGAGCAGGGCCTCAACGAGTTCGTCGACCTCGGGCTGAACTTCCGTTACTTCTTCGTCCGCAAGACCATGTTCGTCAAGTACGCGCAGGGCTTCGTGGTCCTGCCCGGCGGACTCGGCACGCTGGACGAGCTGTTCGAGGCGCTCACCCTGGTGCAGACGAAGAAGGTCACCCGCTTCCCGGTGATCCTCTACGGCAGCGCCTACTGGGGCGGCCTGTACGAGTGGCTGAAGAACACCCTGGTCGCGCAGGGCAAGGCGGCCCCGCGCGACCTGGAGCTGTTCCACATCACCGACGAGATCGACGAGGTGCTGAAGATCCTCGCCGAAGCCCGTCGGCCCGTGAACGAGATCTGACGCGAGCGCCGACAACCGGAGGCGAGCCGAGCGCCAAACAGAGGGGCCGCTACGCCAGCCCCCGGCGGGCGACCGCCGGGGGGCGGGTGCCCCGGATCGAGGCGACCATGTCCAGCACCTGGCGGGTCTCCTCGACCTGGTGCACCCGGTAGACCCGGGCCCCCAGCCAGGCCGAGACCGCGGTGGTGGCCAGGGTGCCGAGCAGCCGCTCGTTCACCGGCCGGTCCAGGGTCTCGCCGACGAAGTCCTTGTTGGAGAGCGAGACCAGCACCGGGAAGCCGGTCGCGGTCATCTCCGGCAGCCGCCGGGTGGCCTCCAGCGAGTGCCGGGTGTTCTTGCCGAAGTCGTGTCCCGGGTCGATGATCACCGCGTCCCGGCGGACGCCCAGCTCCACCGCCCGCTCGGCGAGCCCCACGGTGACCCGCAGGATGTCCGCCATCACGTCCTCGTACCCGACCCGGTGCGGCCGGGTGCGCGGCTCGGCGCCGCCCGCGTGGGTGCAGACCAGCCCGGCGTCGTAGCGGGCGGCCACCTCGGCGAGCTTCGGGTCCACCCCGCCCCAGGCGTCGTTCAGCAGGTCCGCGCCCACCTCGCAGACCGCCTCGCCGACCTCGTGCCGCCAGGTGTCCACGCTGATCACCGCGTCGGGGTGGCGCTTGCGCAGCTCGGCCACGAAGGGTACGGTGCGCCGCAGCTCCTCCTCGACCGTGACCTCGTCGCCCGGACCGGCCTTCACCCCGCCGATGTCCAGGATCGCCGCGCCCTCGGCCATCGCGCGGTCGGCGGCGGCGAACGCGGCCTCGTCGGCGAAGGTCGCGCCCTTGTCGAAGAACGAGTCCGGAGTCCGGTTCACGATCGCCATGATCACCAGCTCGTCGTCACCGAATTCCCGCGGTCCCAGGCGCAGTGCCACCGATGTCTCCTCCACAGCTCCTACGGGTGCGATGATGGCCCCCGGCCTCACCAGGACCATGCTGTCATGATCAGCCCGGTTCCCTGGCACCTCGGAGGAGGCCGACCGGGAGTTCGGGAGGACAGCTCGTGTTCTGGGTGATCGTGGTCGCCATGGCCGTGGTGGTCGGCGGCGCCGCGCTGGTGGCGCTCGGCGGGGGCGGCTCGATGCCGGAGGCGGTGCCGGACCGCATCGCCGCGCGGCTGCCGCAGGACCGCCCGCTGAACAAGACGGACGTCGACGACCTGCGGCTGCCGATGGCCGTGCGCGGCTACCGGATGGACGAGGTGGACGACGTCCTGGACCGCCTCGGCGCCGAACTCGCCTACCGCGACTCGCGGATCGCCGAACTGGAGGCCGCCGCCCACCTGCGCGGTGCGGTCGAGGCCACCACCGCCCCCGACCCGGCCGCCGAGCCGCTGCCCGGCCTGGAGTCCTTCGCCCAGGTGGTCGAGCCGGCGGTCACGCTCGCCGAGGAGCCGGCCCCCGAGGACGCGAAGCCGGTGAAGGACCAGTGACCCCCGACGGAGCGGTCCTCGGCGCGGACGGCCTGCGCCGCTGCGGCTGGGGCGACTCCACCGACGACTACCGGGTCTACCACGACACCGAGTGGGGCCGCCCGGTGCACGGCGACGACGCGCTGTTCGAGCGGGTCTGCCTGGAGGCCTTCCAGTCCGGCCTGTCCTGGCTGACCATCCTGCGCCGCCGGGAGGGCTTCCGGGCCGCGTTCGCCGGCTTCGAGATCGGCAAGGTCGCCGAGTTCGGCGAGGCCGACAAGGAGCGGCTGCTCGCCGACACCGGCATCATCCGCAACCGGGCCAAGATCGAGGCGGCGATCGCCAACGCCAGGGCCGCCCGCGACCTGGACGGCGGCCTGGACGCGCTGATCTGGCAGTTCGCCGCCGGCCCGGACCGGCCGACCCCCCGCACACTGGACGAGGTGCCGGCCGTCACCCCCGAGTCGACGGCGCTGGCGAAGGCGCTGAAGAAGGCGGGCTTCCGCTTCGTCGGCCCGACCACCGCCTACGCCCTGATGCAGGCCTGCGGCCTGGTCGACGACCACCTGGCGGACTGCCACGTCCGCACGGGCGGCCCCGAGCGGTAGGTGGACGTCAGCGGCCGACGTACTTCGGCTTCTCCTTGGCGATGAAGGCGCGCACCGCGATCCGGTGGTCCTCGCTCTCCCCGGCCAGGGTCTGCAGCTCGTCCTCCTTGTCGAGCAGTTCGTCCAGCGAGTGCGAAGCGCCGTACGCCAGCGACTCCTTGACGGCGCCGTAGGCCACCGTCGGGCCCTCGGCCAGCTCGCGGGCGAAGACCCGCGCGGTGGCGGCGAGTTCGTCGGCCGGCACGACCTTGGTGGCCAGGCCCAGCTCCATCGCCTCGGCGGCCTTGACCGTCCGGGGCAGCATCAGCAGCTCGGTGGCCTTGGCGTGCCCGACCAACCGGGGCAGCGTCCAGGACGCGCCGGAGTCGGCGGTCAGGCCGATCCCGGTGAAGGCGGTGTTGAAGCCGGCCCGGTCGGAGAGGATCCGGAAGTCGCAGGCGAAGGCGAGCGAGGCGCCCGCGCCGGCCGCCACCCCGCCGACCGCGGCGACGGTCGGCTTGCGCATCCCGGCCAGCGCGCGGGTCAGCGGGTTGTAGTGCTCGGCGACGGTCCGCAGCGCGCCCTCGCCGGTCTCCTCGAACCGCTTCAGCATCGCCAGGTGCTCGTTCAGGTCCTGCCCGACGCAGAACGCCCGCTCGCCCGCGCCGGTCAGCAGCACCGCCCGCACCGCCGGGTCCCCGGCCGCCTCGATCACGGTGTCGCGCAGCGCCACCTTGGTGGCGACGTCCAGGGCGTTCATCGCCTCCGGGCGGTTGATGGTGATGACGGCCAGGCCGCCGTCCAGCTCGTACAGCACGGAATCCGACATCGGCGAGGGCTCCCTAAACGATCGTCGCGTGGGTGGTGGTGCCAGGATGCCGGAGCGCGGGGCGGGCTGGGGAGTGTGAGGTATCGCACCTTCCGGCGGTAGCGGTGACGCCGCCACGCCGGGGCTTATGACGGCAATTGCGGCGGTTGCGGCCGGTCCGGCCGTGGTTGCACCGAGAGTGATGTTGGTCATCAGGCCGTGGCATGCGGGATAATGGCTTCCGATCAATGCGTTCGATACCGGCGGTGGACGGACTGCCGGTGCGTAGCTGAGCGGTTGCAGGAAGGGGAACGAGCATGGCGGCCATGAAGCCGCGGACGGGTGACGGCCCGCTCGAAGTCACCAAAGAGGGGCGGGGCATCATCATGCGCGTTCCGCTCGAAGGCGGCGGACGCCTCGTGGTGGAGCTCACGCCTGACGAGGCCGAAGCCCTGGGCGATGCCCTGATGAAGGTCACCGGCTGACCGCAGCGGGTGCCGCCGTCTCCTGGAGACGTACTGCCGGGCCCGGGTACGACGTCATGTCGGCCCGGGCCCGCGCGCTCTCCGGGGCCCGGGACTACCGTTTGACGGCGCAGAGCAGCCCGTCCGAGACGGGCAGCAGCGCGGGCAGCAGCGCCTCGCTCTCCCGCACGTCCCGGACCAGGTCCCGGACGGCGCCGGTCTGCGGGTCCTGCAGCTCCGGCTCGGCGAGGCGGCCCTCCTGGAAGACCCCCTCGAAGCAGACCATCCCGCCGGGCCGCAGCAGCCGCAGCGACTCCAGCAGGTACTCGCGCGACTCGGCCGGGTCCCCGTCGCAGAACACCAGGTCGTACTGTCCGTCGGCGAGCCGGGGGAGCACCTCCAGCGCCCGCCCCGGTATGAACCGCGAGCGGTTGGCCGCGAACCCGGCCGCCTGGTAGGCCTCGCGGGCCAGCTGCTGGCGCACCGGCTCCGAGTCCACCGTGGTGAGCACGCCGTCCGGCCGCATCCCGCGCAGCAGGTAGACCCCGGACACCCCGGTGCCGGTGCCGATCTCGGCCACCGCCTTGGCGTCCAGCGCCGCGGCCAGCAGCCGCAGGCACGCCCCGCCGCTCGGCCCGATGGCCCGTATGCCGGTGCGCGCGGACTGCGCCCGGGCGTAGGTCAGCACCGCGTCCTCGCCCACGTAGGTGTCGGCGAGGGCCGCGCGCGCGGGCCCGAACTCGCTGATGGCTGCCTCTTTCGGAGCCCCGGGTGGCGGCCCGGTGCCGGGGGATGTCGATATTTCCTGCCACAGATTACTGGCCGGGCGGGAACCGCGTACGGCGGCGGGCCGTTGTCACTGGCGACGGGTGCGCAAGACCTCCCGGGCACTTTTATCCGGGCTTGACGGGTGAGGTGGATATGGTGGTGGCCCTGCTGGGCAGAAGAGCCGACCGAGGAGGTGTGGCCGAGGGCGACGTTCCCGTGCGGCGGCACCCCCGCGGCACCGCGTCGGCCCGTACGCCGAAGCCCGTGATGAACCAGCCTGCGCACTCCGACCTGGACCAGCCCGCCGCCGAGACGTCGGCCGCCGGTACCACCGAGGCCCCTGTCCTCGCGACCTTCGCCGAGGGTCCCGACGCGCAGACCTGGACTCCTCCCACCTGGGAGGAGATCGTCGAGGCCCACAGCGCCCGCGTCTACCGCCTCGCCTACCGGCTGACGGGCAACCAGCACGACGCCGAGGACCTCACCCAGGAGGTCTTCGTCCGGGTGTTCCGTTCGCTGTCCACCTACACCCCCGGCACGTTCGAGGGCTGGCTGCACCGGATCACCACCAACCTGTTCCTGGACATGGTCCGCCGCCGCCAGCGCATCCGCTTCGACGCGCTCGGCGAGGACGCGGCCGAGCGGCTCGCCTCGCGCGAGCCGAGCCCGGCCCAGCACTTCAGCGACACCCACTTCGACGCCGACGTGCAGCAGGCCCTGGACACCCTCGCCCCGGAGTTCCGCGCCGCCGTGGTGCTCTGCGACATCGAGGGCCTGTCCTACGAGGAGATCGCCGCCACGCTGGGCGTCAAGCTCGGCACCGTCCGCAGCCGCATCCACCGCGGCCGCTCCCACCTGCGCGCCGCGCTCAAGCACCGCGCCCCCGGCTCGGCGCCGGGCCGCGAGCGCCGCGGCGGCTCGGAGGAGCCGGTGCCGGTCGGCGCCGTCGCCGAGGTCGCGGCCGCACCGGGCGGGCGCGGACGGAGGCGATCGTGAGCGGAACCAGCCGGTCCGGTCCGGACCGTTCGGATGCGTCCGAACGGTCCTCGACCTGGCGGAGCTGGGCGCTGCCGGGCCGTCGCGGCGCCGGGGATCCGGCGAGCGACGAACCCGGTCACCCCGTGCTGCCCGCCCTCCCGCTGCCCGCCGACACGGCACTGCGCGCGGTGCCCGTACGGCCCGCCGAACCCGCGGTCGAGGAGCACCACCTCGGCGACCGGCTGTCCGCCTTCCTGGACGGCGAACTCGGCCACGACTCCCGCGAGCGGGTCCTGGCCCACCTGGCGACCTGCCCGCAGTGCAAGGCCGAGGCCGACGAGGGCCGGTCCGTCAAGCACCTGCTGACCCGCACCGGCAACCCCGGCCCCTCCTCCGCGCTGATGGCCCGGCTGATGGCCGTCGGCAACCTGCCGGAGGACGCCCCGGCGGACGCCGGCCGGCCGCCCCGGCGCGGCCGCGACGACGACGACCTGCCCGGCGGCGGGATCCCCGCCGCCGGCACCTTCGGCGGCAGCCGGCTCACCGGCGGCTCCTTCGGCCGCGGCGCCGGCGCCTCCTTCGGCGCGGGCGCGCTCGGCGCCGACACCCCGGTGCCCGGGGTCGACCCGCGCGCCTTCGGCCGCGGTTCGGTGCTGCGACCGCTGATGGGGCGGCGCACCACCCGCCCCGAGCCCGCCGCCCGGCCGCAGCCCGCCGTGGCCGCCGTCCGCCCCCCGGCGGCGCGCGGGCGCCGGCTGGTGTTCGCCGCCGCGGGTGCCTTCTCGGTCGCCGCGGTGACCCTCGGCGGCGTCGGCGGCCTCACCCAGGGCGAGGAGCAGCACGGCACCACGGTCAGCCCGGTCGGCGGCAGCGGCACCAGCGACCGCACCGGCCTGGTCCCGATGACCGCGCAGGTCCCGGTGGACTTCCCGGCCCGCCCGGTGGCCGCCACCCGGGACTCGAACCCGCCGTCGTCCCCCGAGCGCTTCCCGGGAAACATCGCGGCCCTGCGCCAGCAGCTCCCCTAGCGATCCCTTCCCCGCCCGGCCACCGGCTGGTCTTTACCACGGCTTCATCCCGCTGTGGACCATGGACCCGCCGGTGGCCATTACCCTGTAGGAACCGTCGTCCGACGAGCTAGGGAGCAAAGGTTGTTCAGCGATGTAGGCGGGCTGGAGATCCTGACCCTGATCGTGATGGCGATCATCATCTTCGGCCCCGACAAGCTGCCGAAGCTGATCCAGGACACCATGAGCTTCATCCGGAAGGTCCGTTCCTTCGCCGACAACGCGAAGGAGGACATCCGCAGCGAGCTGGGCCCGGAGTTCAAGGACTTCGAGTTCGAGGACCTCAACCCCAAGACCTTCGTCCGCAAGCAGCTCATGGGCGACCAGCAGGACCCGCTGGGCCTGAAGGACATGAAGGAGTCGCTCGACATCCGCTCCGTCCTGGACGACAAGCCCGCGGTGGCGGTCAACGGCCGCGCGGGCAGCGTGGGTTTCGACAAGCCGGCCCCGGCGCCCGCCTCCACCGGCGCCCCGCTGCAGCCCGGCGAGCGGCCCCCGTTCGACCCCGACGCCACCTGAGCGCACGACGCGTGGACCCGACGCCACCGCCCCGCCCGGCCGCCCGGCTGAGCGGGGCGGTGGCGTGCGCGCCGCTATTGTGCTGATTGTTCCCGCTGAGCCGTCCGTCACATCCGCGTCCGCGCGGACCAGGAACGGCCCCCGGGAACGCCGAGGTGCGCCACCATGGGAGCGCGCCACGGCAGGCACACGTGCGGTTGAGGAGGCCCGGGGATGGACGCGACGAGTCAGGCGGGAGGGGCGACGGCCACGGCCGGCGGCCCGGTGGTCGGCGGGCAGGCCGGCCCGGCGGACCCCCTGCTGCCCTACCTGTCCGCCGACTTCCCCTGGTACGGCCTGGACGACGGCTGGACCGGCCGCCGCTTCCTGATGCAGGCGGGCGCCGGCGGCCCCCGCGGCGGCTCGGCCGGCGTCGACTACGGCACCCTCGGCCACGGCGACGAGCCGGCCAAGCAGTTCGAGCCGCGCGACGTGCGGAAGTTCGCCGTCGTGGTCACCATGGCCCGCCGGGACAGCCGCCGCAGCGCCGACAACACCGGCACGCTGGAGGCGACCTCCGTCTCCTCCGCCGCCTGGCTGGCCGGCTCCGGCCTGCTCGCCGCGACCTGGCCCGGCCAGCTGGACCGGGCGCTGCGCCAGGACTGGCTGGACCAGCAGAGCAACCTCGCCTGGGACCTCGCCGACGACCTGGCCGGCCCCGGCTGGTCCACCCTGAGCCTGCCGGTCAACGGGCTGCCGCAGCCCTTCCGCTACCGCGAGTCCGAGTACGGCTGGGTGCTCGCGGGCGAGGCCCCCGGGGTGCTGCTCGGAGCCTTCGGACGGGGCGTCAGCGCCTACGGCGTCGGCTTCTCGACCGTTCCGGACCTGGGCAGCTACACCCGGCCGTAGGGCCCGACGGACGACGAGGGCCGGGTGGTGTCCCGCACCACCCGGCCCCGTTGTTCGCCCGCTCGCCGGCCAAAGGGGCTCGGGGCGGGTGTTCGCCCGCTCGCCGGCCAAAGGGGCTCGGGGCGGGTGTTCGCCCGCTCGCCGGCCAAAGGGGGCTCGGGGCGGGTGTTCGCCCGCTCGCCGGCCAAAGGGGGTTCGGGGCGGGTGTTCGCCCGCTCGCCGGCCAAAGGGGGCTCGGGGAGGGGTCCAGCTCTCAGAACTTGTTCTTGGGCGTCAGCCCGAGCGACATCCCGGACAGGCCGCGCTGGCGGCCGCCGAGCTTGCCGGCCACGGCGCGCAGGGCGGCGCCGGCCGGGGAGTCGGGGGCGGCGAGCACGACCGGGCGGCCGTCGTCGCCGCCCTCGCGCAGCCGGACGTCGATCGGGATCGAGCCGAGCACCGGCACGGTCGCACCGACGGTGCGGGTGAGCGCGTCCGCGACGGTCTGGCCGCCGCCGGTGCCGAACACGTCGATCATCTCGTCGCAGTGCGGGCACGGCATGCCGGACATGTTCTCGATCACGCCGACGATCTTCTGGTGGGTCTGCACCGCGATGGTGCCGGCCCGCTCGGCCACCTCGGCGGCGGCCATCTGCGGGGTGGTGACGATCAGGATCTCCGCGTTGGGGACCAGCTGGGCCACCGAGATCGCGATGTCGCCGGTGCCGGGCGGCAGGTCCAGCAGCAGCACGTCCAGGTCGCCCCACCACACGTCGGCGAGGAACTGCTGCAGCGCGCGGTGCAGCATCGGGCCGCGCCAGACCACCGGGGCGTTGCCCGGGGTGAACATGCCGATCGAGATGACCTTCACGCCGTTCGCCTGCGGCGGCATGATCATGTCCTGGACCTGGGTCGGCCGGCCCTCGACGCCCAGCATGCGCGGCACGCTGTGGCCGTAGATGTCGGCGTCCACGACGGCGACCTTCAGCCCGTCCGCGGCCATCGCGGCCGCCAGGTTGACCGTCACCGAGGACTTGCCGACGCCGCCCTTGCCGGAGGCGACGGCGTAGACGCGGGTCAGCGTGCCCGGCTTGGCGAACGGGATCTCCCGCTCGGGGGCGCCGCCGCGCAGCAGCTGGGAGAGCTCCTTGCGCTGCTCGTCGCTCATCACGTCGAGCTCGACCTCGACGCCGGTCACGCCGGCGACCCTGCCGACCGCCTCGCGGACCCGGGTGACGATGGTGTCGCGCATCGGACAGCCGGAGACGGTCAGGTAGACCGCGACGCGCACCGCGCCGTCCTCGGCGATCTCGACCGATTTCACCATGCCGATCTCGGTGATCGGGCGGTTGATCTCCGGGTCGTTGACGGTCGCCAGCGCCTGGCGCACGGAGTCCTCCGTGACGCCGGCCGCGACCTCTGTCTCGTTGGCCATGCCTTGATGGTACGGCGCCGGGCGAACTGCTTAACCGGTCGGTAGCGTGCCGCCGGTCACAAGGGCTCGGAGGCGTCCCGCCGTTCGTCGATCTCCTTGAGCAGCGACTGCAGCTCGGAGCGGATGCTGCCCAGCTCGGAAGCGATGAAGGCGCGGGTGGCCACCTCGCCGAGCCCGTGCCGCAGGGCCGCGACCTCGCGGGCCAGGTACTCGGTGTCGGCGATGTTGCGGTCGCTGCGGGCCCGGTCCTGCTCCATGTTGACCCGGTCCCGGTTGTCCTGCCGGTTCTGCGCCAGCAGGATCAGCGGCGCCGCGTACGAGGCCTGCAGCGACAGCGCCAGGGTCAGGAAGATGAACGGGTACTCGTCGAAGCGCGCGGCCGGCGGCAGCAGGGTGTTCCACCCTATCCAGACCACGACGAACACCGTCATCCAGACGATGAACCGCCCGGTGCCGAGGAAGCGGGCGATCCGCTCCGACAGCACGCCGAAGGCCTCGGGGTCGTAGGACGGCAGCGTGATCAGGCCGGGACGGGCGGTGCGCGGCTGGTCGAGCCGGGTGCGGTTGGAGCCGGTGATGGGGGAGGTCTCCAGGCGGTCCCGGTTGCTGCCCTCGCGGGTGCGCAGTTCGCGCAGCTGGCGCAGCTCCCGCAGTTCGCCCTGAAGGCGCCGGCGCGCGGAGTCGCCCGGCCGTCCGTTGCGGTCACCGTCCACCGTGCAGCTCCTCTCCGTCGTCGCCCCCGTTGTGCAGCGCGGCGTCGCGCCAGTCCTCGGGCAGCAGGTGGTCGAGCACGTCGTCTACGGTCACCGCGCCGAGCAGGTGGTCCGCCTCGTCCACGACCGGGGCGGCCACCAGGTTGTACGTCGCCAGGTAGCTGGTGACCAGCGACAGCGGGGTGTCCGGCGGCAGCGCGTCCAGGTCGTCGTCCACCAGCTCGCCGACCAGGACGTACGGGGGCTCGCGCAGCAGCCGCTGGAAGTGCACCGCGCCCAGGTACTTGCCGGTCGGGGTCTCGTTCGGCGGCCGGCAGACATACACCTGGGCGGCCAGCGCGGGCTTGTGGTCGCGGATCCGGATCCGGGCCAGCGCCTCGGCGACCGTCGCGTCCGGCTCCAGGACGATCGGCTCGGTGGTCATCAGACCGCCGGCGGTGTCCTCCTCGTAGGACAGCAGACGGCGGACCGGCGCGGCCTCCTCGGGCTCCATCAGCCCGAGCAGCCGCTCGGCCTCGTCGCCGGGCAGCTCGGAGAGCAGGTCGGCGGCGTCGTCCGGGTCCATCGCCTCGAGGACGTCGGCCGCCCGCTCCTCCTGGAGCTTGCCGATGATCTCGACCTGGTCGTCCTCGGGCAGCTCCTCCAGGACGTCCGCGAGCCGCTCGTCGGGCAGCGCGGCGGCCACCTCGGCGCGGCGCTTGGCGGACAGGTGGTGCATCACGCTGGCGAGGTCGGCCGGGCGCAACTGTTCGAAGGTGGCCAGCAGGTTCGCCGCGCCCTGGTCCTGCTCGGGCAGCGCGAAGCCGGTGACGTCCTGCCAGTCCAGGGTCAGCCGCTCGCCCTTGCCCTTGCGCAGCCGGGTGGCCCGGCCGACCTGGACGAAGACCTTGCTGACCTCCCACTCGCGCAGCCGGGTCTGCACCATGCCGACGTCCAGCACGGTGACGTCCTCACCGGTCTTGGTCCAGGTGACGGTGCGGTCCAGCAGTTCGGCGAGCACCAGGGTCTCGGACGGGCGCTGCTCGAAGCGGCGCAGGTTGATCAGGCCGGTGGTGAGCACCTGGCCGGACTCCAGGCTGGTCACCCTGGTCATCGGCAGGAAGATCCGGCGCCGGCCGACGACCTCGACCACCAGGCCCAGCACCCGCGGCGGGCGGCCGCCCAGGCGCAGCGAGACGACGACGTCCCGGACCCGCCCGACCTGGTCGCCGTTCGGGTCGAAGACCGCGATGGCGGAGAGATGGGAGATGAAGACCCGGGTGCCTGGCCCTGCCATGGACTCCCTCGACTCGCTCGACTCGCTGGACGTGCTGGACTAGCTGGACGTGCTGGAGGCCGTCCGACGTGCGCCGGGGCGCGCGTTCGGCCAAGGCTACCGGTGCGGGGTACGCGAGGCCCGGTGGGGCACGTCAGCGACTGCGGGCGTACGCGGAGCCAATTCTCTCCGACGTTTCGGGCGGGCTTCAGCGGCGCTTGAAGAGCAGTTTGGGCAGCCCGGCCGGGATCGGACGGCGGGTGGTGGCCGGGGTGGGCATCGGCTGGGCGGCGTGCGAGCCGTCCGGCATCGCGCCCGGCCGCTCGGTCAGCGCCCCGACCGGCCGCAGCCGCAGCACCCGGCACTCGCGCGCCCAGCGCTCGGCGATGGCATCGGTGTCGGGTGCGTTCAGCCGCTTGCCCTTGAGCTCCTCGACGGCGCCCAGCCAGGCCTCGCCGTGCGGCGCCAGCTCGACGACCTCGGCGTTCCAGCCGGTCAGCCGACCGCCCTTGTCCTTGCTGCGTACGGTGATCACCGCCCCGGCGCCCGCGGTCAGGCCGTGCAGCGGCTGCTCGGCGCCCCCGCCGACCACCACCACCGCGCCGTCGTGCCAGGCGTGCCAGAGCGGGCGGGCCTCGGCCTCGCCGTCCGCGCGCACCCAGAGCAGCCCGGACTTCTTCGCGGCCTCCTCCAGCAGGGCCTGGTCGAGGAAGTCGTCGGCGGTCGGGGCGGCGGAGTTGCGGTCCATGGCGGACAGCGTACGGCTTTCCGGCCCGCGCCCGTCCGCCGGATGCCCGCGGGCGTCCACGGCCGTCCACCGGACGTCTCAGCCTCCGGGCGACAGTTCCATCGGCGAGCCATGGGCCTTACCGTATGACCGCCCCACCCCCGCGACCAGCGAAGGAGCGCCGTGCCCGCCGCCCGGCCCGCGACCGCCCCCGCCCCCACCACCGCCGCCGACGACCCGCGGCCCGCGCAGCCGCTCCCCACCCTCGACCTGCTGCTGCTCGCCGTCTCGATCGGCGGCATCTCCTTCTCCGGCCCGCTGATCTCCGCCACCGCCGCGCCCGCGCTGGCCATCGCCTTCTGGCGCAACGTCATGTCGGTCGGCGCCCTCGGCCCGTACGCGCTGCTGCGCCACCGCGCCGAACTGCGCGGGATCGGCCGGCGGGCGCTGCTGCTCGCGATCGCCGCCGGGGCGCTGCTCGCGGTGCACTTCGCGCTCTGGATGCCCAGCCTGCGGATGACCTCGGTCGCCTCCGCCACCGCCCTGGTCACCACCACCCCGCTGTGGACGATCCTGCTGATGCGCCTGTTCGGCGTCCGCGCGCCGCGGATGGTCTGGATCGGCACGATCGTCGCCTTCGCCGGCGTGCTGCTGCTGACCGGCGTGGACCTCTCGATGTCCCCGCGCGCGCTGCTCGGCGACGCGCTCGCCCTCGCCGCCGGCCTGGCCGCGGCCGGGTACATGCTGCTGGGCGCCGAGGTCCGCAAGACCGTCAGCACCACCGGGTACACGCTGGTCTGCTACACCACCACGGCGGTCGGCCTGCTGGCGATCTGCCTGGCCACCGGGACGCGGCTGTCCGGCTGGTCGGCCGGGGCCTGGTGGCAGATCGTGCTGCTGATGGTCACCGCACAGCTGCTCGGGCACTCGCTGAGCAACCGGGTGGTGCGCACCCTCGGTCCGTCGCTCACCTCCACCGCGATCCTGCTGGAGACCCCGGGCGCGGCGCTGATCGCCGCCCTCTGGCTCGGCCAGTGGCCCCCGGCGGCCGCCTATCCGGCGGTGGTGCTGATCCTGCTCGGCCTGGTCCTGGTCGCCCGCGGCGGGCGCGGGTAGCGGGCCCGGACGCGCCCTACAGCCAGCCGTTGCGGCGGAAGCCCCGGTACATCCCGATGCAGATCAGCGTGATCGCGCCGAGCACCATCGGATAGCCGTACGCGTGGTGCAGCTCGGGCATGTAGTCGAAGTTCATGCCGTACACGCCGGTGATCATGGTGGGCACCGCGAAGATCGCCGCCCAGGCGGTGATCTTGCGCATGTCCTCGTTCTGCGCCACCGACACCTGCGCCAGGTTCGCCTGCAGCAGCGAGTTCAGCAGCTCGTCGAAGCCGTGCACCTGCTCGGTGACCCGGGCCAGGTGGTCGGCGACGTCCCGGAAGTACTTCTGCATGTCCGGGTCCACCAGCCGCTGCAGCGGCTCGGACAGTTGCTGCATCGGGCGCAGCAGCGGCACCACCGCGCGCTTGAACTCCAGTACCTCGCGCTTGAGTTGGTAAACCCGGCCGACGTCCGCGCTGCGCGCGCCCTTGGCCGAGAAGACGCCGTACTCGATCTCGTCCACGTCGTTCTGCAGCCGGTCGGCGACCAGCAGGTAGTTGTCCACCACGTGGTCGGCGATCGCGTGCAGCACCGCGGCCGGGCCCTTGGCGAGCAGCCCGGCCTCGTCCGCGTCCGCCTCCAGCCGGTGCCGCAGATCCTGCAGCGAGCCGTGGCCGCCGTGCCGCACGGTGATCACGAAGTCCCGCCCGGCGAAGACCATCAGCTCGCCGGTCTCCACCACCTCGCTGGTGGGCGTGAGTTGGTCGTGCTCGACGTAGCGGATGGTCTTGAAGACGGCGAACAGGACGTCGTCGTAGCGCTCCACCTTGGGGCGCTGGTGCGCGTGCACCGCGTCCTCCACCGCGAGCGGGTGCAGGCCGAAGCGCTGGGCGATGCCCTCGAACTCGGCCTCGGTCGGCTCGTGCAGCCCGATCCAGCTGAACGAGCCTGCGGGATCCGGGAGTTGGTGCGCCGCCTTGACCCGGCGGGCGGCCTCGCGCGGGCTGCAGGCCTCGCCGTTGCGCCGGCCGTGCTGGTAGACCGCGCAGTCCACGACCGCCGAGCCGCTGCCCTCCGGCACGGCGTCGTACGGGCCGGCGGCGCCCCGGCGGCGGTTGGTGCGGACGGCGGCACGCAGGCTGTTGATCATCGACATGGCAGGCTCCCTGGGAAGGAGCCGTCGCACGGCGGCGCGGAAGGGACGCGGGCATGGCCGTGGTGCGACGGCGCGGAACACCGGTGAAGGGGATGAGGGTGCTCTCCCGGCCGGTCCGTCCGACGCCGACCCGCGCCCGGGCCACTACGGCTGGATCAGCCGCTACGGCCTGCGAGGCGAGGGGTGCGGGGAAGTCGGGGCCGGGCAGAGCTGCCGGTACTGCATGGTCGGCCGGTATCCACCGCAACCACCTCCTTCGCGCCGCCGCCCCGAGACGTTCGATCCCGGTGGCCAGTCGCTCACCCTAACATCTGACCGAGCATCGGCGCCCCGGGGTTTCCCGGGCCTTCGCCCGTACGCCCCCGCGCGGACGCCACGGCCGCGCGGGTTACGCTCACCGGCATGGCGCACGACTTCCCGTCCTTCGGCGACCCCCACGGCGGCGACTCCCCGGAACTCACCCGGGAGGCGGTGCTGGCCGCCGTCGAGGCCCGGCTGATCTCCACCTTCGGCGAACCGAGCGGACGCGCCGCCGTCACCTTCCTCGGCACCGACCGGATCGAGGTGCTGCGGTTCGGCCCGGACGCCGAGGGCCTGGTCCGCTACGCGACGCTCGGGATGTCCGCCGCCCCGATGGCCGACCCGACCGCGCTGGTCGCCGACCAGCTGCGCGGACCGCGCGCCGAGCTGGTGCTGACGGTGCGCGGCGGACGCGACGGCGTGCTGCGCAGCCTCGCCACCTTCGCCGCGACGCCGCAGGTCGAAGGCCTGGTGGTGGCCCCGGGCGGCTCGCTGGACCTGGGCGCTCCGCTCTGGGACGGCGCCCCCTTCACCTCGGTGCTGGCCGCCGAGCCGGGCGGCCTGGTCGAGGACCTGGAACTGGCCGAGCCCGCCGAGCCGGTGCGCTTCCTGCCGCTGCTGCCGATGACGCCCAACGAGGCGGGTTGGAAGCGGGTGCACGGCGCGGCGGCCCTCCAGGAGCGCTGGCTGAACCAGGGCACCGACCTGCGCGACCCGCAGCGGCGCGGCGTCAAGCTCGACTGACGCTGCGGTCCCGCGCAGGCCCCTTGCGGCGAGGCGTACGGCTCCGCCCACACGCCTCGCCGCACTCCGGTACGCCGGAGCGCGACCCCACGCGCCGTCAGCGCACGATCGGCTTCGCCCCGGTCGCCTGGGCCAGCAGCGCCTCGTACACCTCCGGGTCGGTGGTGTGCTCGCCGAGCCGGACGGTCTTGCGGCTGCCGTGGTAGTCGCTGGAGCCGGTGACCAGCAGGCCGAGCTCGCCCGCCAGACCGCGCAGCCGCTGCCTGGTCTCCTCGTCGTGGTCGGTGTGGTCGACCTCCAGCGCGGCCAGCCCGGCCGCCGCGAGGTCGGCGATCACCTGGTCCGAGACCGTCCGGCCGCGCTTGACCGCGCCGGGGTGGGCGAACACCGGCACGCCACCGGCCGCCCGGACCAGCCGGACCGCCTCCACCGGGTCGGTCTCGTGCTTGCGGACGTCCGCCCGGCCGCCGTTGGCCAGCCAGTCCCGGGTGAAGGCGTCCGAGACGGTGGTCACCACGCCCGCCTCGACCAGCGCGCTGGCGATGTGCGGCCGCCCGACCGAGCCGGCCCCGGCGATCCGCTGCACCTGCTCCCAACTGATGTCCGCCCCGAGCTCCCGGCAGCGCTCGACGACCGCCCGTCCGCGCCGGAACCGGTCGGTGCGCACCAGTTCCCGCTCGGCCTCGAACTCCGGCTCCGCCGGGTCGAACAGGTACGCCAGCAGGTGCATGCTGATGCCGTCCACCACGCAGGACAGCTCGGCGCCCGGGACGACGGTCAGCCGGGCGCCGTCCGGCAGCGCGTGCACCGCCCCGGCGGCCTCGGCGTGGCCGGCGACGGTGTCGTGGTCGGTCAGCGCGACCACGTCGAGGCCGGCGGCGACCGCCGCGGCGACCAGCTCGGCCGGGGTGTCGGTGCCGTCGGAGGCGTTGCTGTGGGCGTGCAGGTCGATGCGCACGGGGCGGACTCCTGGGGCTCCGGGGGCGTGGGTGCCGCCCAGGATAGGCCGTTCGGACGGTCAGCCGAGCAGACGGGGGGTGAGCGCCCCGCAGGGCAGCAGCTCCAGTTCGGCGCCGGCCTCGCGCAGGTCGGTGAGCACCAGTTCGTCGTACATCACCAGGGCCGACTGCTCGGGCCAGGCGATCGCCCAGAGCCAGAGCCCGCGGGCCTCGCCGACGAACACCGCGCGGTCGGCCGGGGCGTCCGGGACGTGGAACATCGGGGTGGGCCGCCCGGCGGCCATCAGCTTGGCGTCGGCGGGCTTGTAGAGGCCGACCGAGTCGCCCGGGTCCGGCCCCGGGAGGCCGGCGTAGCGGGCGCCGAGCCCGACTCCGAGCTCCTCGGCGACCAGCACCAGCTCGCCGAAGCCGCCGAGCGGGGCGGGCCCGGAGCAGGCGACGGCGGTGGCCCGGGCGCCCGAGACGTCGTCGCCGACGTGGGCGATGCCGGTGTAGAGCCAGCCGACCGGGAGCGGCCAGGGCAGCCAGACGGGGACCTGCGAGCGGGCGACGGCGACACCCAGGGCTTCCACGCTCGGGGGTAGCACCGGCTGCATCGGCTGCACGGCTCCGTGCCGGTCGCACTGCCAGGTGTCCGAAAAAAGACCGGGGGCGCGGACCCGACCGGCGCACCTCGGGCAGCTTGGCTCGCCCCTCATAGCCGACAACGCTCCTCCCTCCGGACCGCCGCGTCAAGGACGATCACCCGTACGGACGGCTCGGTGGCACCTGTCGGTGCTGGACGCCCGGCCGGCGCGGGTGGGGGTGCGGCGCGGGCGGTCCCCGTTGGGGGATGTCCCGTGGCGGGTGGCGGCAAACGTCCCGGGGGCGGGGGTGGGTCGGGGCAGGGGGCGCGGCCGGGTCGGGGGCCGGACGCACTGACGCCCCGTCATCGGCGATCGCGGTGACGGGGCGTCAGTCGGGTATCGGTACGTCCGGATCGGACGTTCCCGGCTCGTCGGCGGCGGGTGAGGCCTCCCGGTCGGGGGCGCCGCGCCGGGTCAGGCGGTCGGGCACGGGCGGATGAGCAGGCGTTCGCCGGTGCGGGCGGCGTCCTGGACGAGCTCGCGGACGGTTTCGGCGTCGGCGATCACGCGGTCGGTCGCGGAGCCGTTGGCGTCGTCCAGTCGGAGGATCTCGAAGCGCATGGGCTTGGTCATGGGCGTCTCCTTTCCGGGCCCCGACGGGCGGGGCGATTGCGGCTGAGTGGGTATCAGCCCTTTCGGGGTCTTGCGGATCCGGCGCTGAAGCCGGACCGGGCGGGTCGTGCGTGCGGCGGTCTGCTGCGGCAAGGGCTCCCCCTGCTTGCCTGGTGCGTCCAATGCCTCGTGAACCACGGTGTCGTGGCGGTGCTACTGGGCCGTTGCCCGTCCGTAACGTCCAGGTTTCGGCTGATCGGCACCCGTGTGCGGGCCGGCGATGATTCCCGGACAGAATCAAAGATTACCGTAACTAACGAATTTTGTCCTGCGCCGAGACCGGTCGAACTTCCGGAAGTGGTAGAGACCACTTCGGTGGAGGTGGCCGCCCGGGGCGCCGCTCAGGCCCAGAACGCGGCCAGCGCCTCGGCCGTGGCGGCCGGCCGCTCGGCGTTGGGGGAGTGGCCCGCGCCCGCGACGACCACCCGGCGGGCGCCCAGCCGCTCCGCCATGGCGCTCTGCTCCGGCACCGGCCAGGCGTAGTCCCGCTCCCCGGACAGCACCAGCACCGGCAGCGCCCCGGCGGTCACCGCGGCCAGCTCGTCCACCCGGTCCGGCGCCGCCACCAGGTGCCCGCCGGTGACGGCCAGCGCCCGCGGCACGTTGGCCACCCAGCGACGGTGCAGGAACTCCGCGACGGCCGGTGCCAGGACGGGCTTCGGCTCCCCGCTGCTCTCGTCCATCTGCCGCATCACCTGCCAGATCTCCTCCAGGCTCATGACCGGCAGGACATCCAGCAGCAGTTTGGTCCGGGCCGCCTCGGCCGGATCGATCGCCCCCGGGCCAGTAGCGAGCAGGGTCAGCGAACGCCACGGCAGCGGGCCCTCGGCGGCCGCCGCGAGCACCGCCTCCCGGACCACCTGGCCGCCGAAGGAGTGCCCGAGCACGTGCACCGGCCCGCCCTCCGCCGCCAGCACCCCGGTCAGCGCCCGGACGTCGGCGCCCAGCGCGTCCACGGCGTACGCCGCCGCGTCGTCCGGCCCGCCGGTCTCGTACTGTCCCCGCTGGTCCACGGCCGTCACCCGGTACCCGGCCGCCGCGAGCGGCTCGAGCAGCGCGATGAAGTCCTCCTTGCTGCCCGTGAACCCCGGCACCAGCAGCGCCGACCCGCGCACCGGGCCGGCCGGCTCCGCCCGCAACGCCGCGAACTCCCCACGCGCGGTCACCACCCGCTCCGCCCGGGCACAACCGGGCAGGGTCAGGAACGGCGGAGTACTCATGAACGGCTTCCCTCCCGCGACACGCCACACGCGACACCCCGAGCCTATGCCGTCCCGGCCCCCCACCCCACCAGCCCGGACACCCGGTGGCGGAGGCTGGTGGCGGACCCCCTGAGGCGGCCCCGCTGCCGCTGCTCGCGGCGCGACCGGCGGCGGAAACGCCGGACGGGGTGGGGCGCCGCTGCCTCAGGCTGTGCGGACACGGGGGCGCGCGCGCTGGGGGGCTTGGGGGAGTAGAAGCGCCCGGAGCAGGGGGCTGGCAGCTGCCCGGGGCGGTATGGGGGCTTCATGACAGGGCAGCCGCGCGGTACTACCCGCGTGGCGCGCGTGCACCGCGGGCCTGCCGGGGTGGAAGCGCCCGGGGGCCGGCTTCCTGCTGTGGGGTGGCGGCGCGGGGGCGCGCCGGGAAATGCCCGAGGGGGCGGGCGGGCTGGTGTGGCCCGGCCCGCCCCCTCGGGGGTGGGGTGTGTCAGCCCTCCGGAGTGGTCTCCGGGGTGGCCACGGCCTTGCGGGCGCGGGTGCGCTTGCGCGGGGCCGGCACCTCGGCGGCCGGGGCCTCGGTGGCCGGGGCCTCCGGGGCGGGCTCGGCGACGGCCTTGGGCTTGCGGGTGCGGGTCCGGGTGGCCGGCTTCTCCTCGGCCGCGGCCTCGGCCACCGGGGCGGCCTCGACGGCCTCCGCCTTGGGCTTGCGGGTCCGGGTGCGCGTCGCGGGCTTCTTCTCGGCCGGGGCCTCGACGGGAGCCTCAGCCGCCGGGGCGGCCTCGACGGCCTCCGCCTTCGGCTTGCGGGTGCGGGTCCGGCGCGGCTTCTCCTCGGCCGGGGCCTCGGTCGTCTCGACGGTCTCGACGACGGCCTCCGCCTTCGGCTTGCGGGTCCGGGTGCGGCGCGGCTTCTCCTCGGCCACCGGCTCCACCGGCTCCACCGGCTCCACCGCGACCACGGCGGCCTCGACGACCGCGGCAGCCTCGGCCACCGCCTCGGCCGCCACCGGGGCGGTCTCGCCCCCGGCGGCGCCACCGCGCGAG
Organism: Kitasatospora sp. NPDC001683; assembly: GCF_053596495.1. Lineage (NCBI taxonomy): Bacteria > Bacillati > Actinomycetota > Actinomycetes > Kitasatosporales > Streptomycetaceae > Kitasatospora > Kitasatospora sp. NPDC001683. The sequence continues at coordinate 11,550 of NZ_JBSFGK010000004.1, read as the reverse complement.
CGGCGACGGCGGCGGCGCGGGGCGGTGTCGCCCTCGGCGCCCTCGACGGCCGGGGCCGCCTCGGTCACCGCGGCGACGGCAGTCGCCTCGCCCTCGCCGACCTCCGCGCCACGGCGGGTGCGGCGGCGCTCCCGGGTGCGGCGCGGCTTCTCCTCGGCCGGGGTCTCGACGGCGGGACGGCCGGAACCGGCGCGACCGCCGCGACCACCGCGGCCGGAGCGCGAGCCCCGTCCGCCGGTCTCGCCGAGGTCCTCGATCTCCTCCGCGCCGAGCCCGGCCCGGGTGCGCTCCGAGCGCGGCAGCACGCCCTTGGTGCCCGGCGCGATCTTCAGCAGCTCGTACAGGTGCGGCGAGGTGGAGTAGGTCTCCTCCGGGTCGTTGAACGACAGGTCCAGCGCCTTGTTGATCAGCTGCCAGCGCGGGATGTCGTCCCAGTCGACCAGGGTGACGGCGGTGCCGGAGGCGCCGGCCCGGCCGGTGCGGCCGATCCGGTGCAGGTAGGTCTTCTCGTCCTCGGGGCACTGGTAGTTGATGACGTGGGTGACGCCCTCGACGTCGATGCCACGAGCCGCCACGTCGGTGCAGACCAGCACGTCGACCTTGCCGTTGCGGAAGGCGCGCAGCGCCTGCTCGCGGGCGCCCTGGCCGAGGTCGCCGTGGACGGCGCCGGCCGCGAACCCGCGCTGGGTCAGCTGGTCGGAGACGTCGGCGGCGGTGCGCTTGGTGCGGCAGAAGATCATCGCCAGCCCGCGGCCGTCGGCCTGCAGGATGCGCGAGACCATCTCGACCTTGTCCAGCGAGTGCGCACGGAAGATGTGCTGCTCGATGTTGGCGACGGTGGTGCCGGTGTCGTCCGGGGCGGCGGCCCGGATGTGGGTCGGCTGGCTCATGTACCGGCGGGCGAGGCTGATGACCTGGCCCGGCATGGTGGCCGAGAACAGCAGGGTCTGCCGCTTCGCCGGCAGCATGGTGATGATCTTCTCGACGTCGGGCAGGAAGCCCAGGTCGAGCATCTCGTCGGCCTCGTCCAGGACCAGCGCGCGGACCTTGGACAGGTTCAGCTTCTTCTGCCCGGCCAGGTCCAGCAGGCGGCCCGGGGTGCCGACCACGATGTCGACGCCCTTGGTGAGCGCCTCGACCTGCGGCTCGTACGCCCGGCCGCCGTAGACGGCCAGGACCCGCACGTCGCGGACCTTGCCGGCGGTCTGCAGGTCGTTGGTGACCTGGGTGCAGAGCTCGCGCGTCGGGACGACGATCAGCGCCTGGGGGAAGTCGGAGAGCTGCTCCTCGGTCGCCCGGCCGGCGTCCACGTCGGCACGCACGGTGACCCGCTCGATCAGCGGGAGGCCGAAGCCGAGGGTCTTTCCGGTGCCGGTCTTGGCCTGGCCGATGACGTCGTGGCCGGTCAGCGCGACCGGGAGGGTCATCTCCTGGATCGGGAAGGGATGGACGATGCCGACGGACTCGAGCGCCTCGGCGGTCTCCGGGAGGATCCCCAGGTCCCGGAACGTCGTCTTGATGGGTTCAGCGGTGGTGGACAGGGTGCTGCCTCTTCCGTTTTCGGAGGGGCCGAGAGCGAGCGGCGGGCGGGCAGCCGCGCGGCTGCGTACGGGCCTGGGCGGCCCCGATTACAGCTGCGCGGACGCACAACCGCGCCGGTCCCTGCGGCCGGCCGGTGCGCGCGGCCCGATGGCGGGGCGCGTCGCCGGCGGCGTCGGGGAGGGTTCCCGTGAGGGACCTGCGCGGGACCTCCGCCAGGTGGGCGTGGTCTCGGCGGCCCTCGCTCGGCCACTGATGCGGTGCCAAGGCTTGAAGTCCAAGCCATGGTCGGAGCCGATCGGCTCTCCGACCGGGCATCCGCGTACGTGAGTACCCGTGCCTCCGGTGCGGACACGTCCGAGGGGACGGCGCCGCTACGGAGCGGGCTCGTGCGGGCCACCGAGACGGCGGTGACACCGTGCGAGCACGACGGGGCTCCGTACCACCATACAGTCAGGCGACGACTCGAACACGTGACGCGTCTGACATTGCCCCGGGCGACCGGGCCGCGAACGGCCGATCCGGCAGGTCACCCGGGTGCGCCGGGTGGTGGGGCGGGCGGTCGGGCGGGACTAAGGTGGCGGGTCATGGAGACCCATGGTGAGACGCAGGACGGCGCCGGCTCGATCGGCGACTGGGCCACGTGCTCGGCCGAGCCGGGCTACCGCGCGGCGGTGCTGGATCTGCTCGGCGCGCTCGCGTACGGCGAGCTGAGCGCCTTCGAGCGGCTCGCCGAGGACGCCAAGCTGGCGCCCGACCTCGCCGACAAGGCGGCGCTGGCCCGGATGGCCTCCGCCGAGTTCCAGCACTACCAGCGGCTGCACGACCGGCTCGCCGAGATCGGCGCCGACCCGCAGGAGGCGATGCGCCCCTTCGTCGAGCCGCTGGAGCTGTTCCACCGGATGACCGCGCCCTCGGACTGGCTGGAGGGCCTGGTCAAGGCCTACGTCGGCGACGCCATCGCGACCGACTTCTACCGCGAGGTGGCCGTCCGGCTGGACGACGACACCCGCGAGCTGGTCCTCGGCGTCATGTCCGACACCGGCCACGGCCAGTTCGCCGTCGACAAGGTCCGCCAGGCCATCGAGGCCGACCCGCGGGCCGGCGGGAGGCTCGCCCTGTGGGGCCGGCGGCTGATGGGCGAGGCGCTCAGCCAGGCCCAGCGGGTCGTCGCCGAGCGGGACGCGCTGTCCAACCTGCTGGTCGGCGGCGTCCAGGTGCAGGGCTTCGACCTGGTCGAGGTCGGCAAGATGTTCAACCGGATCACCGAGGCGCACACCAAGCGGATGGCCGCCCTCGGCCTCGCCTCCTGAGCCGCCCCGGGCCCGCCCTCAGGCCGGCCGGTGCCGCCGCGGCGCGCGGTGGGCGCCGGCCCGGTGCGGGTGGTGCCGGTGCGCCGGGGCCAGCCCGGCGGCCAGGTCCGGCCGGGCCAGCAACGAGGTGAAGACGCCCGCGGCCAGCGCCGAGAACGCCACCGCGACCACCGGGTAGCGCCCGTTCAGGCAGAAGTGCGCGACCACCCCGCCGAGCAGCGCGGCCGCCAGCGCCGTTCCCGCCACCGTGAGGCGCGACGCCCGGAAGTACGCCGGCAGGCCCAACAGCGCGATCGCGGCCGCGACCAGGCCGACCAGGGCGAAGACGAGCGATTCGATCAGCAAGGCGGCCTCCCCGGGGGACGGGCGGACGGCACCGGCGCCGTCCCTGTCGCCGTACCCCGGCCGATCCGCCGGTACACACGACGGTGCCCCGCTCCCGGCGGGGAACGGGGCACCGGAGGATGAGCGGCGGCGCCTCAGAGGGTGCCGAAACCGACCTTGCGGGCGGCCTGCTCGCCGATCTCCACGTACGCCAGGCGCTCGGCCGGGACGATAACGCGGCGGCCGTGCTCGTCGGTGAGCGAGAAGAGCTTGGTGGAGCCCTCCAGCGCCTTCGCGACCGCGCTCTCGACCTCATCGGCAGTCTGCGAGCTCTCGATCACGATCTCGCGCGGCGCGTTCTGCACGCCGATCTTGACCTCCACGGCTTCCGTCCCTCCGGGGTTGCAGCCTCCACGCGCGGGCACCGGACCGCCTGGAACAAGCGTTCGCGGCGACCGCGCCGTACGGCTTCACCATAGAGCACCCGATCACCGCACCGGCGAAGGTCGGCGGATCGTCAGCGCTGAGCGGAACCCTCCGCCGGCACGTCGCCCGGGTGCATCGGGAAGCCCTTCAGGCCCCGCCACGCCAGGCTGGCGACCAGCCGCACCGCCTCGTCGCGCGGGATCTCCAGCCCCTGCGACAGCCAGTACCGGGCGGTGATCTGGGCCAGCCCGCAGACCCCGGCGGCCAGCAGCTTCGACTCCGCCTCCGGCAGGTCGGTGTCCTCCTGGATCACCTTGCTGACCAGCGTCGCGCTCGCCTCGGAGGCCCGCTCCACCCGCTCCCGCACGGCCGGCTCGTTCGTCAGGTCCGACTCGAACACCAGCCGGAAGGCGCCCGACTCGCTGGAGACGTAGTTGAAGTACGCCTCCATCGTCGCGGCCACCCGCAGCTTGTTGTCGGTGGTCGTGCCCAGCGCCTCCCGGGTCGACTCGACCAGGGCGTCGCAGTGCTTGTCCAGCAGCGCCAGGTAGAGCTCCAGCTTCCCGGGGAAGTGCTGGTAGAGCACCGGCTTGCTGACCCCGGCGCGGTCGGCGATGTCGTCCATGGCGGCCGCGTGGTAGCCCTGCGCGACGAACACCTCCTGGGCGGCACCGAGCAGTTGTTCACGGCGGGCGCTTCGCGGCAGGCGGGCACCGCGCGGGCGCTCCTGCGCCTCCTGGATGGCCGTCACGGCGCTCCTCACTTCGGGCTTGTTCGGGGCTGGCAAGAGGGCCGATTCTACTTTTCGGTAACCACGCCCGCGTTCGGCGAAGGTGAGAAAAGCTGCCCGATCCGCTTGTCAGGAGCCCACAATACGGCGCTGACCTCGGCGTCGGCAGTGGTCCGACGAGGGATGGGACAGCCGCACCACCACCCCCGCCACCCCCGGTCGGGGCTCACTACCATCGTCCACCATGAGCAGCGCTGAGCAGCAGGTACGTACGGTCGAGGTCCCCGGCGCGGTGCTCGCGGTGCACCGGCCCGCCGGGGAAGCCCCCGCCGACGGGCGCGAGCCCGGCCTCTTCGTGCACGGACTCGGCGGCTCCGCGGCCAACTGGACCGCCCTGATGGACCGGCTCTCCGGCCAGGTCGACGGCGAGGCCGTCGACCTGCCCGGCTTCGGCCACTCCGACCCGCCCACCGACGGCAACCTCAGCCTCTCCGGCCACGTCCGCGCCGTCATCGGCTACCTGGAGGCCTCCGGCCGCGGCCCCGTCCACCTGTTCGGCAACTCGCTCGGCGGCGCCGTCGCCGTCCGGCTCGCCGCGCTGCGCCCCGACCTGGTCCGCAGCCTCACCCTGGTCTCGCCCGCCCTGCCCGAACTGCCCCCGCAGCGCTCCGCCTGGCCCACCGGCCTGCTCGCCCTGCCCGGCCTGCCCGCACTGCTGCGCCGGCTGCCGGCCGGGCGGCGCGACGCCGAGGCGGCCACCGAGGACCTGCTGCGCCTGGTCTACGGCGACCCGGCCGGTCTGAGCCCGGCCGCCCGGGCCGAGGCGGTGGCCGAGTACCGGCGCCGGCTGGAGCTGCCGCACGCCGTGCCGGCGCTGATCGGCTCGGCCCGCGGCATCGTCTCCGCGTACACCGAGCGCGGCGACCAGGCGCTGTGGCGCCAGGCCGAGCAGGTCGCGGCGCCGGTGCTGCTGGTGTACGGGCTGCGCGACAAGCTGGTCGCCTACCGCTCCGCCCGCCGCGCCTGCGCGGCCTTCGCCGACGCCCGGCTGCTGGTGCTGCCCGAGTCCGGGCACGTGGCGATGATGGAGCACCCCGACGCGGTCGCCCGGGCCGTGCGCGAGCTGATCGCGGCCACCGCCCGCTGAGGCGGGCGGGGTACCCCGTATAGCGCCCGGTAACGGCCCGGTTCGGGGCGAGGTCACGGCGGTTCACTCGTTCAGGTGGCACGCAGGCAGGTGAGCGATGGGTGACCGGAGGCCGGTCCTACCGTTCTGCTGCCGGACCGAACAGGTGTGGGGGAGAGCCGCAGACACCGGACCACCCGGTGGGCGGCGGGCAACAGCACGGGTCCCGGCGTACCGCCCCACGGCTCCGGTAGCCCCTCGGAGGGGGTAGCAACCAGAGGAGGTCTTCCGTGCGCGTCGCCCTGCTCACCGAGGGTGCCCGTCCGCATCCCGACCGTGGCGCCGGAGCCTGGTGCGACCGGCTGGCCGAGGGCCTGCCGGAGCACGAGTTCGAGCTGTACCTGCTGACCGGCCCGGAGGGCCTCGGCGCCGCCGCCCGGCTCTCGCCCGCCTGGCGGGACGCCCGCGACCTGACCCTGTGGGGGCGGCCCCCGCGCGGCCGGGCGCCCGGGGCACCGCGCAGACGCCAGTACGCCCGGGCGTACGAGGAACTGGTGCGGGCGCTGGTGCTGCCGGGGGAGCGGGCCGGCTTCGGGGCCGGGCTGTACCGGCTGGCGGCGCTGGCCCGGGAGGACGGGGGCACCCTGCCCGCCTTCCTCGCCTCCGCCCACGCCCAGCGGGTCCTGGAACGGACCTGGCGGCTGCCCGGCGCGGCCACCTCGGCCGGACAGCCGCTGGTCCGCGACGTGCTGGTCGCCGCCGACCTGCTGGAGCAGTGCCTGCGCCCGCTGTCCGCGCCCTGGTACGGCGCCGGGCCCGGCGGCCTGGGCGGCGCCGACCTGTGCCACGTGGTCGGCGCCGGCCCGGCCGCGCTGCCCGCCCTGGTCGCCCGGCACCTGCACGGGGTGCCGTTCGTGGTCACCGAGCACGGGCTGCACCTGCGCGAGCAGTACCTCGGCTTCCCGCCCCGAGCCGAAGGGCGCGCCGGTGCCGAAAGGGTGGGCCCCTCCTGCCCGCTGGCGGGCAAGGAGGGCGAGCGACGAGCGAGGGACGAGCGCCGGAGCGACGACCGTCGGCATCGGGTTCGAGCACCCGGAGGCGAGCGGGCGAGTCATCCGCCCCGAGCCGAAGGACGCGCCGGTGCCGAAAGCGAGGAGCGACGAGCGAGGGACGAGCGCCGGAGCGACGACCGTCGGCATCGGGTTCGAGCACCCGGAGGCGAGCGGGCGAGTCACGAGGCGCCGTACCTCCCCCAGCCTTCGGCCGGGGGGACCCCCACGCCGGTCCGGGCGCTGCTGCTGTCCTTCTTCCGGGCGCTCACCGAGGAGACCTACCGGCAGGCCGCGATACTCACCCCGGGCAGCGCCCACGACCAGCAGTGGCAGCGCCGCTGCGGGGCCGACCAGGCGCGCACCCGGGTGGTGTACGAGGGCACCTCGGCCGTGGACCGCCCGGCGGCCGGCCCGGAACCCGCGCGGCCGACCCTGGTCTGGGCGGGCGCGCTGGAGCCCGGGCGCGACACCGAACTGATGCTGCACGCCTTCGCCCGGGTCCGCGCCGAACTGCCCGCGGCGCGCCTGGTGGTGCACGGCGAGGAGGCGGCTCCCGGCTACCTGGCGCACTGCGTGGCGGTCGCCCAACGGCTGGGCGTGTCGCGCGCCGTGGACTTCGCCGGACGGCCCGGCTCGCTCGCCGAGGCGTGGCAGGGCGGCACCGTCGCCGTCTTCTCCGCGCTCTCCCAGCGCAGCCCCCGGCTGCTCGCCGACGCCATGCTGAGCGGTCGCGCGGTGGTCTCCACCGACGTCGGGGTGGCCCGCGAGGTGGTCGGCCCGACCGGGCTGCTGGTGCCCGCCCGCGACCCGCGCGCCCTGGCCGGGGCCTGCCTGGCGCTGCTGCGCGACGAGGAGCGGCGCTCGCGGCTCGGCCTGGCCGGGCGGCTGCGGGCGCAGGAACGCTTCGCCGTCGAACCGGTGATCGGCGCCTTCCGGGAGATCTACCTGGAGCTGGTCTCGCAGTACCCGGCCTTCCCCGGGGGCGGCGGCGCCGGCCAGGGCGGCCGGGCGCCGCGCCCGTTCGCCCGGCCCGCCGAGTACTGGCTCACCGACGGGCCGCGCGGCCGGGACGAGCGGGACGACCGGAGTGAGCGGGGTGACCGGGACGACGCCCGGGCGGACGGAAACGACGGCTCCGGGGGTGCGCGGCCGCCCGCCGACGACGGGCTCCGGCCCGATGCTTCCGCGCCCGGTCCGCGCCGCCGGGGCGGGCAGTTCGCCGCACTGTCGGCGCTCGCCGACACCCCGACCGGACGGTCCGGGCCCGAGCCGACGCGATCCGCCGGGCAGGCGCTCGCGGAGGCCGTCTGATGTCCGGCCCGACAGGCCCGACAGGCCCGAGCGCGAACGCCGACCCGGTGCGCGAGGTGATGGCCGAGCACCGGGAGCTGTGCGAGCGCGCAGTCGATCCGCTGGAGATCGCCGCCGGACTGGAGGAGGCCGGGCTCGGGCCGGACGCCGCCGCGCGCTGCCGGCACGCCGACCTGTTCTCGCTGGCCGAGGAGCTGTACGCCCGGGTGCCCCGGCGGCCGCCGGGGCCCGGGCCGTCCGGGGAGCGGCGGGGCGGGGCCGTCGGCCGGGCGGCGCTGACCGCCGCCGTGCTGGCCACGCTGCCCTGCGCCGGGGTGGTGGCGCTCGGCGCCCGCTGGCCGGTGCTGCTGCCCGCCGCCGTCCCGCTGGTGCTGCTGCCCGCGCTGACCGGACCGGCCCCGGTCGAGTCCGGCCCGCCGCCGTGCGGGCCGGCCTGCCCGGGGGAGCTGGGTCCGGTCGGTGTGCCGGTCCGGCCCGCCGGCTCGCGGTGGCGCCCCGCCGCGCTCGGGTACGGGCTGGGCCTGGCGGCGCTGCTGCTGCTTCCGCTGGCGGCGCCGGGCCGGGACCGGCCGCTGGCCGCCGCGCTGGTGCTGGCCGCCGCGGTGTCGGCGGGCTCGACCGAGCGGGCGGCCCGCTGGTACCGGCAGGTCGGCCGGGGGCACCTCGGGGCGGCCCGCACGCTGGCCGAGTTCCGGGCCCGGATGCGGCCGGTGCTGCCGGTCGCGGTCGCGCTGCACCTGGCGGTGCTCGCGGTGCTGACCTACGCCGCGCTGGCCGTCCTGGCGGTGGTCGCGCCGCGTCCCGGTCCCGGTCACGGCGACGGGCTGCTGCACCTGGCCGCCGAGCGGGCCGGCGCCACGGCGTGGGCGGCGCAGGGCGTGCTGGGCCTGCTGCTGGTGCTGCCCGCGCTGCTGGCGCGCTGCGGCCGGGCGACGTCGGCCGCGCTGGGCGCCGTGGCCGCGCCCGCCGCGACGGCGGTGCCGCTGGCCCTGGGCCGCCCCTGGCCGTCGGCCGTCCTGCTGGGCGGTGGGGCGGTCGCCGCGGCGCTGCTGGCGCACGGCTGCACGGTGCTCGGCCGGGCGGGCTCGCACCGGTGAGCCCGGCCCGATGAACCCCTGTCAGATCTCGTTCGCTGTTTTCAGTCCGCCAGGTCGTCCCCGACCTCGCTTCGTGGAAGGACGCCCCCGATGAGGGTGCTGCTGCTGGGCGCCGACGGCTTCATCGGCCGCCGGGTGACCGATCGTCTGCTGATGGACCAGGAGTTGCAGGTGACGGTGCTCGGCCGGCGCGACTCGGCCGACATCCGCTTCGACCTGACCACCGGGAGCCCGGGCGCGCTGGCCCGTTTCCTGGACGCGGTCGCGCCGCAGGTGGTGATCAACTGCGCGGGCGCCACCTACGGCAGCTCGCGCACCCTGATCCGGTCGAACACGCTGGCCGTCGCGACGGTCTGCGAGGCGATCCGGCGCAGCCGGGAGCCGGCCCGGCTGGTGCACGTCGGCTCGGCCGCCGAGTACGGGCCGGTGCCCGGCGGGGTGCCGGTGTCCGAGCAGGCCGAGCCGCGGCCGGTCGGCCCGTACGGGGTGTCCAAGCTGGCCGGGACGGAGCTGGTGCTGGCGTCCGGGCTGGACGCGGCGGTGCTGCGGGTGTTCGACGTGGTCGGCCCGGGGGCGCCGACCGCCTCGCTGTTCGGGCGGCTCGCGGAGGGCCTGCGGCGGGCGCTGGAGCGGGACGAGGGCCAGGTGCGGATGCCGGACCTGTCCGGATACCGGGATTTTGTGGACGTGCGGGACGTCGCGCGGGCGATCCAGGCGGCGGCGGTCTCGGCCGCCACGGGGGTGATCAACGTCGGCAGCGGGCACGCGGTGCGGGCCCGGGACGCGGCCCAGCTGCTGGTCCGGGCGTCGGGCTTCGAGGGGGCGATCGTGGAGGAGAACCGGCAGGTCCTGCTGCCCGCGCAGGTCGGCGGGCAGGGCGGTGACCACCTGCCGGGCCATGGTCACCAGTCGGGGCAGTACCTGCCGGGGCACCGGGTGGAGGAGCGTCGGCCGGAGGGGCGGCCCGCCCCGGGCGAGCCGGTGCCGTGGCGGCAGGCGGACGTGCGCACCGCCCGGGACCGTCTCGGCTGGCGGACACAGGTGCCGCTGGAGGAGTCGCTCGGGGACGTCTGGCTGGAGACGGCCTGCCGGGTCTGAGGTCGGTCCGGCGGTGCCCCGGGCCCGGAATCAAGGGCCCGGGGCACCATCGACGGCGCGGTGGGCGGTTCCACGATCCGGCGCGGCCCGTCTCGCCCATCGGACGTGCTGTCTCGGAATACCGGCGGGGCATGACACTGTTGGCGTAGAGAGCCACCCGCGTGGCGGAGCAACAACCCCGTCCGAGGCTGGCCCTTGGCCACCTGAACAAGACACCCATCGGAGTCCCCGTGTCGTTGCCACCCCTGGTCGAGCCGGCCGACGAGCTCACCGTTGACGAGGTCCGCAGGTACTCCCGCCACCTGATCATCCCGGACGTCGGGATGGCGGGGCAGAAGCGGCTGAAGAACGCCAAGGTGCTGTGCGTCGGCGCCGGCGGCCTGGGCTCGCCCGCGCTGCTGTACCTGGCCGCCGCCGGTGTCGGCACTCTGGGCATCGTCGAGTTCGACGTGGTCGACGAGTCGAACCTGCAGCGCCAGGTCATCCACGGCCAGTCGGACGTCGGCCGCTCCAAGGCGGAGTCGGCGCGCGACTCGGTCAAGGAGATCAACCCCTACGTCGACGTGGTCCTGCACGAGGAGCGCCTCGACAACTCCAACGTGATGGAGATCTTCTCCGGCTACGACCTGATCGTGGACGGCACCGACAACTTCGCCACCCGCTACCTGGTGAACGACGCCGCGGTGCTGCTCGGCAAGCCGTACGTGTGGGGCTCGATCTACCGCTTCGACGGCCAGGCCAGCGTGTTCTGGGCCGAGCACGGCCCCTGCTACCGCTGCCTCTACCCGGAGGCCCCGCCGCCGGGCATGGTCCCGTCCTGCGCCGAGGGCGGCGTGCTGGGCGTGCTGTGCGCGTCCATCGGCTCGATCCAGGTGAACGAGGCGATCAAGCTGCTGGCCGGCATCGGCGACCCGCTGGTCGGCCGGCTGATGATCTACGACGCCCTGGAGATGAACTACCGCCAGGTGAAGGTCCGCAAGGACCCGAACTGCGCCGTCTGCGGCGAGAACCCGACGGTCACCGAGCTGATCGACTACGAGGCCTTCTGCGGCGTCGTGTCGGAGGAGGCGCAGGCCGCCGCCGCCGGTTCGACCATCACCTCGAAGCAGCTCAAGCAGTGGCAGGACGACGAGGAGGACATCTACCTCATCGACGTCCGCGAGCCCGGCGAGTACGAGATCGTCAACATCCCCGGCGCGGTGCTGATCCCGAAGAACGAGTTCCTGATGGGCGACGCCCTGGAGAAGCTCCCGCAGGACAAGAAGATCGTGCTGCACTGCAAGTCGGGCGTGCGCTCGGCCGAGGTGCTGGCCGTGGTCAAGGCCGCGGGCTTCGCCAACGCCGTCCACCTGGGCGGCGGCGTGCTCGGCTGGGTGAACCAGATCGAGCCGCACAAGCCGGTCTACTAGGCAGCCGGTACGCGAAGGGGCCCCCCCCCGCGGCGGGGGGGGGCGGCGCCCCGCCCGCGCCCCCCCCCCCGCGGCTCGGTCAGCGCCCTCGCCGAGGAGACGCTCGGCAACATCGCCCTCGTCCA